>NZ_JBEZZB010000006.1:0-110759 GCF_040638955.1 Actinoplanes sp. NPDC024001 | reverse complement strand
GACGTCTTCAACACGCTGCTGCAGATCCTGGAGGACGGTCGGCTGACCGACGGCCAGGGCCGCATCGTCGACTTCAAGAACACCGTCATCATCCTGACGACGAACCTGGGCACCCGGAACGCCGCGAAGGCGGTCCAGCTCGGCTTCCAGACCTCGGAGAGCACCGAGAACAACTACGAGCTGATGAAGACGAAGGTCAACGACGAGCTGAAGCAGCACTTCCGCCCCGAGTTCCTGAACCGGATCGACGACACGATCGTCTTCCACCAGCTCAGCGAGGACGAGATCCTGCAGATCGTCGACATCTTCGTGGCCCGCATCGCGGAGCAGCTCAAGAACAAGGACATGGGTCTGGAGATGACCGCCAAGGCCCGCAAGTTCCTGGCGACGAAGGGCTTCGACCCGGTGATGGGCGCCCGGCCGCTGCGCCGCACCGTGCAGCGGGACCTGGAGGACCCGCTCTCCGAGCAGATCCTCTTCAACGAGCTGCGGCCCGGGCAGACCGTGGTGGTCGACTGCAAGGGCAAGCCGGAGAAGCTGACCTTCCACAGCAAGGGCCGGGAGAAGGTGCCGGCCGCCGCCGGCGAGGAGTAGGTCACTGCCCGGCGAGCACCACCAGCTCGCCGGGCTCGGCCGTCAGCACCTGCGCGGCGCCCTCCATCTGGATCCGGTAACCGGTGGGCGGGCCGGGCGGGCCCCACACGGCGGCGACGATGGTCGCGGTGCGGTCCTCGTACGGGCTGGTGAGGACCCGCACCCGGGTGCCGGGGGCGTGCCCGTCATTGGCGACCATCAGCAGCGCGTCGAGGATCTGCCGGACACCGCGGAACGGCGGCTCGTCGAGTTCCGCCCGTTCCAGCAGCTCCCGCACCTCCCGGTCCAGCCGGGCGCACTCCATGTCGACCGCGGTCTCCTCGCCCATCTCGGCGATCCAGGCCAGCTCGCCGACCGGTGGCACCAGCTCCGGGGCGTGCGCCGCGACCGTCACGTAGAGCATCGACAGCAGCTCCTGACGGCCCTCGCCGGGATAGAGCGGGAACCGCTCGACGAGATGCCGGGCGCGGCCTTCCGGCAGCAGGGCGGCCCGCCGGGTGTCGTCGCGCCGCTGCTCGAACGACCGCCGGGCACGCTCCTCGGCCACGCGCCGCCGGCCCGGATAGATGGTGCGCCCGTAACTGGCGATCGTCTCGCCGGAGCGCAGGCCGACGGCCTCCAGCTGGCGCGCGGCCACGGAGTAGGCGACACCGGCGCGGGCCGCGTGCGCCCGGATGGCTCGTTTGCGGGCTCGCCCCCGCCGGGGCGTCCCTCGATTGTGATCAGTCATGCTGCTCACCGCCCTGTGCGGATGATATCGCCGGGTGTCTCTGCGCGGGGGTCACGAAGCGGGAGCGTCGTATCGCCGACGGACGAACCGGCCGAGCCGCCCGGCGAACTCGGCGATCGTCGCGGCGGCCGCGTGCCGCGAGTCCCAGACCGCGACCAGGCGGATGCTCAACCGGCCGCCCCCGGTCTCGATCGCGACCGGGACCAGACCGAACCGGGGATCGTCGGAGACCACCGCGATCCCCCGGCCGGCGGCGGCCAGGGCCTGCGCGACCGTACCGTTGGCGGCCTCGATCACGGTGGCCGCGCCGGCGCCGGACGCGGCGGCCGCGGCGTCCAGCGACTGCCGCGCGGTGAACGCCGGCGGCAGCACGATCAGCGGCTCGGCGAGCAGGTCGCTCAGCGGCACCGCGGACCGGCCGGCCCAGGTGTGGCCCTCGTGCACGTACGCCCAGACCGGCAGCACGGCGAGCGGCAGGCAGAGCAGGGGCGGGGCCGGCCGTACGGTGCCGATCGCCAGATCCGCGCCGAGCCGCAGCGTCTCGGCCGGGTTGAGCCCGTCGGCGCCGGCCACGCCGACGGTCGGGTCCTCCGGCGCCAGGGTCGCGATGAACGGCGACACCACGTCGGTGAGGGTGACCGTGGGCGCCCCGATGGTGAGCCGGTCCAGCCGGCCCTGCGCGTGGAAAGCGGCCGCCACCCGCAGCGCGTCGGCCCGTTGCAGCAGGTCACGAGCCTGCGTCAGGAGCGCCCGGCCGGTGGTCGACAGCTCCAAGCGGCCGCCGGAGCGGTCGAACAGCGGCACACCGAGATCGCGTTCCAGCTGGCGCAGCTGCCGGGACAGGCCCGGCTGGGTGAGGTGCAGCCGCTCGGCCGCGCCGCTGACCGTGCCGGCTTCCGCGGTCGCCACGAAGTAGCGGAGATGACGCAGCTCCATCATGCCTCCGAGGCATAGTCTCGCTGCCAAGATGGTAATGGACGGGCATACCTGTCGGCTCGACACTGGTCGGGTGAGCATCGAACAGCAGCGCCGGCTCGTCACCGCCCTCCCCGGCCCGCGATCCGAGGAACTGATGAGCCGCAAGACCGCGGCGGTCCCGGACGGCGTCGGCACCACCATGCCGGTCTTCGCCGCCCGCGCCGGCGGGGGCATCGTGGTGGACGTCGACGGCAACCACCTGATCGACCTCGGGTCCGGCATCGCGGTCACCTCGGTCGGCGCCAGCGCGCCCCGGGTGGTCGAGGCGGTGGGCGAGCAGCTCAGCGCGTTCACGCACACCTGCTTCATGGTCACGCCCTACGAGGGTTATCTGGCGGTGGCCGAGACGCTCAACCGGATCACCCCCGGCGACCACGAGAAGCGCAGCGTCCTGTTCAACTCGGGCGCCGAGGCGGTGGAGAACGCGGTGAAGATCGCCCGCTCGTACACCGGGCGGGACGCGGTCGTGGTGTTCGACCACGCCTACCACGGGCGGACCAACCTG
This sequence comes from Actinoplanes sp. NPDC024001, assembly GCF_040638955.1. Classification (NCBI taxonomy): domain Bacteria; kingdom Bacillati; phylum Actinomycetota; class Actinomycetes; order Micromonosporales; family Micromonosporaceae; genus Actinoplanes; species Actinoplanes sp. NPDC024001. The sequence goes on along the minus strand of NZ_JBEZZB010000006.1, from coordinate 107,952 downwards.
ACCATGGCGATGACGGCGAAGAACAAGCCGTACAAGCACGGGTTCGGGCCGTTCGCGCCGGAGGTCTACCGGGCGGCGGGCTCCTACCCGTACCGGGACGGGAACCTGGACGGTGCGACCGCCGCGGCGCGGGCGATCGACCAGATCGAGAAGCAGATCGGCGCGGAGAACCTGGCGGCGCTGGTGATCGAGCCGATCCAGGGCGAGGGTGGCTTCATCGAGCCGGCGCCCGGATTCCTGCCCGCGCTGGCGGCCTGGTGCCGGGCCAGTGGCGTGGTGTTCGTCGCCGACGAGGTGCAGACCGGCTTCGCGCGTACCGGTGATCTCTTCGCGTGCGAGCGGGAGGGTGTCGTACCCGATCTGATCGTGACCGCCAAGGGCATCGCCGGCGGCCTGCCGCTCTCCGCGGTCACCGGCCGCGCCGAGATCATGCAGGCGCCGCACGTCGGCGGCCTGGGCGGGACCTACGGCGGCAACCCGCTGGCCTGCGCGGCCGCCCTGGCGGCCGTCGCGACGATCGAGGCCGACGGCCTCGTCGATCGCGCCCGCAAGATCGAGACCTTGCTCATCGAGCGCCTGTCCCGCTTGCAGGCCCGAGATGATCGCATCGCCGACGTACGCGGGCGCGGTGCCATGATCGCCGTCGAGCTGGTCCGCCCCGGCAGCAGCGAACCCGACCCGCGCCTGGCCCGCGACGTGGCCCGTGCCGCGCATCAGCAGGGCGTCATCGTGCTGACCTGCGGGACCTACGGCAACGTCCTGCGGTTCCTGCCCCCGCTGACCATCAGCGACGACCTGCTGCACGACGCCTTCGACGTGCTCGACGCCGCCTTCGCCGCCACCCCCTGACCCGCACCGGGGTGACCTGCGCGCTGGGTGAGCTTCGGCCCGCACCCGCCCAACCGCCCTGCGGGAACCGGCCCGCACCCGCCCCAACCGCCCTGCGTGGATTTCGGCCCGCGTCCGCGCCCGAAGATCGCACGCTGACCTGCTTCAGGAGAACGCTCGATGAGTGCCACGTTCGCCGTTACCGATCCGGCCACCCTGGAGGCTGTCGCTGAGGTTCCCGACCAGGGGGTCGCGGAGGCTCGGGAGGCGGTCGACGCTGCGACGGCCGCCTTCCCCACCTGGTCGCGGACGGCGCCGCGGCGGCGATCGGAGATCCTGCACCGCGCGTTCCAGCTGATGTTGCGGGACCGCGACGAGCTGGCCCGGCTGATCAGCCGGGAGAACGGCAAGTCGCTCACCGACGCGGCCGGTGAGGTGACCTATGCGGCGGAGTTCTTCCGCTGGTTCGCCGAGGAGGCGGTCCGGCCCGGGGGCGAATACGGGGAGTCACCAGCGGGCGGCACCCGTACGCTCGTCACTCACCACCCGGTAGGCGTCGCCGCGCTGGTCACGCCCTGGAACTTCCCGGCCGCGATGGCCACCCGCAAGATCGCGCCGGCGCTCGCAGCCGGTTGCACCGCGGTCCTCAAGCCGGCGGCGGAGACGCCGCTGACCGCGCTCGCGGTCGCCCGGCTGCTCGCCGAGGCGGGCCTGCCGGACGGCGTGGTCACCGTCGTCACCACCACCGACTCGTCCGGCGTCGTCGGCGCCTGGCTGAACGACGAACGAGTCCGCAAGATCTCCTTCACCGGCAGCACCGCGGTCGGCCGGGTGCTGCTGCGGCACGCCGCCGACCGGGTGGTCAACTCGTCGATGGAGCTCGGTGGCAACGCCCCGTTCATCGTCACCGAGGACGCCGACCTGGACGCGGCGGTCGCCGGCGCGATGATCGCCAAGTTCCGCAACGGTGGGCAGGCCTGCACCGCCGCCAACCGGTTCTACGTGCACGCGGCGGTCGCCGACGAGTTCGTCGCCCGGTTCGGCGCGCGGGTGGAGAAGCTCGTCGTGGGCCCGGCCGCCGACGGCAGCGACATCGGGCCGCTGATCAGCGCGGCCGCGCTGCAGCGGGTCGAGCGCACCGTGACCGAGGCGGTCGCCGCCGGCGCCCGGATCAGCCACCAGGCCACGCAGTCCGGCGCGGCCGGCCACTTCTACCCGCCGACCGTGCTGGTGGACGTGCCGGCCGGCGCGGCCATCCTGCAGGAGGAGATCTTCGGCCCGGTGGCTCCCGTGACCACCTGGACCGACGAGACCGAACTGCTCCACGCGGTCAACGACACCGAATACGGCCTGGCCGCCTACGTCTTCGCCGGCGACCTGGCCCGGGCTCTGCGCCTCGGCGAATCGATCGAGGCCGGGATGGTGGGCATCAACCGCGGGCTGGTGTCGGACCCGTCCGCCCCGTTCGGCGGCGTCAAGCAGAGCGGCCTCGGCCGCGAGGGCGCCCGGGAAGGCTTGCGCGAGTTCCAGGAGACGCGCTACCTGAGCGTCGACTGGCCCCTCTAGGCAGTCCAGGCCCCCACCGGCCCACTTACTTCATCTGCGCTGGCGCCCGGCGCCGCAGAACGAGCGCTGGGCGTCAGCCAGACCAACCAGCTGACGCCTGGCGCTGGCCTACGACCGCCAAACGAGCACTGGGTGACAGCCGGGGTGGCGTTGGGGCGGGGTGGAGGGTGAGTGGCTGCTTAAGCCCGGCGGTCGCGTTGTGGGGCGCGACCCGGTGGGTGGTCGCGCGGGTAGCACAGGGGCACCTAGTTCGGCGGAAGCTGCGAACGCGTACCGGGAAAGGGCCGGAAGCGGACAGCGGAGCCGGACCCGCGCGGGGTGTCGCGGAGGGCGACCGGGAGAGAGTGTCGGATGGCCCACGTGCCGGGGCGCGGGAGGCCTACCGCCGGGTAGCGTCGGCGGTGATCCAGACTGCGGGGAGCGACGGGAGAACGGGAATGACGCGGTACGTCGCGATCGGTGACAGCTTCACCGAAGGGCTCGGCGACACGCAGCCCGACGGCACCGAGCGGGGCTGGGCCGATCTCGTCGCCGCCGGCATTGCTGCCGGGGAGGGCGAGACGATTCAGTACGCGAATCTCGCCATCCGTGGCCGCCTGCTGGAGCCGATCGTCACCGAGCAGCTCGACGCGGCGCTGGCCCTGTCGCCGCAGCCCACGCTGTTGTCGCTGAACGGCGGCGGCAACGACATGATGCGGCCCGGCGGCGACCTGGAGCGGCTGGTGAGCCTGACCGAGCAGGCGGTGCGCCGCTGCACCGACGCGGGTGTGCGGGTTCTGCTGCTCAGCGGGGCGGACCCGTCGGGGCACCTGCCGCTGGGCGGGCGGATGCGGCCGAAGGGCGCGATGCTCACCGAGGCGGTGCGCGGGTTCGCGGAGCGCTACGACGTGGTGTTCGTCGACATGTTCAACGACGCCGAGATCAAGAAGCGGCACTACTGGTCGGCCGACCGGCTGCACCTGAACGCGAACGGGCACCGCCGGGTGGCGAGTGTGGTGCTGGCCGCGCTCGGCTATCCGACGGAGGCCCACGTGATCGATCCGGGGCCGGCCGCGAGCCGCGGCCTGGTCGCCGAGGCCCGGTACTACCGGGAGCACGTGCTGCCGTGGATCCAGCGCCGGCTCGCCGGCCGGTCGTCGGGCGACAACCGGACCGGCAAGTACCTGGACTGGGTTCCGGTCAGCTCACCGGCAGTACCCGAGCGATCCTGATCGAGGCGTTCCCGCTGCCCGCCGCCGGGTAGGCGGCGCTGCCGTCCGGGTACGCCTTGAACGCCTGGTAGTTGTGGTCACGCACCTTGATGGTGAACGTGGCGCCGACCGCTTTGCCGGTGCCGGCGTCGTAGACCCGGGCCGCCGTCGCCGAACCGGACTGCCAGGTCAGCAGCATCCGGCCGGTGCCGTAGGAGACCAGGTGCGGATGCGCCGACGCCACCCCGGTGCTGATCGTCCTGTCGGACCGGCCGGTGGTGAAGTGCTCGAGCCGGACCGAGCCGCCCTGGCTCCAGGCCGTCCAGTAACCCTTGGTCTCGGCCAGCACCAGGTCACCGCCGAAGAGGGTGCCGTCGCAGGTGCCCACCGCCACCGTCCGGTACGGATCAGGCCGGGCGATCCGGCACTCGTTGTCGGTGGCGCAGACCGCCACGAACCGTTTGGTCCGCGGGTCCCAGACGATCCGTGACGTCCAGGCGTGACTGCATCCGACCTCGGCCGCGTCCCGGTGCCCGCTGACCAGGTTCCCGTTCGCGTCGACCACCTGGATCCGGTCGCCCTGGTGGATGTCGACGCAGGTGCCGTTCTTCACGGTGATCGCCACCCCGAAGTACGCGGCCCAGTTCTTGCCGTCGGTGGCGAGCCGGCCGTGGTGCTGATACCACCAGACGAAACGGGCGCCGTCGTCGTACCCGGTGCGCCCGCCGGTCAGATTGGTGACCTGCCGCTGCCAGACCTGCTTGCCGGCGTTGTCGAACCGGATCATGTGCATGGTGTAGCACGGGCTGGATTCGCCGCCGCAGAGCCGGCCGGTGCCGCAGTTGCCTTTGCGGGTGAGCAGCAGCACGCCGCCGTTCGCGTCGGCCTGCACGTCCTGCAGGTCGATCCCGGCGAAGCTGGTGGGTTCGCCAACGAGTTTGTCGGCGCAGTCCAGTTTGCCGAGGTAAACCTTGCCGTCGGTGCCGCGCCAGGCCAGCCAGGAGCCGCCGTCGGGCCGGGCCGCGATGGCCATCGGCAGCGGTTCGGTGTCGCCTTCGCTGCCGTAACCGGTGACCTTCGTGCCGAGCTTCACCTCGGTGACCCGGGCGACCGGGGTGGCGGAGATCTTGCGGGCGCACGGGCCGGTCGCGGTGGGCGCCACGGCGGACGGCGAAGCCGGGGCGGATGCCACGGTGGAGGGCGAAGCCGGGGTGGACGCCGCGCCGCTCGCAGCGGCGGCGCCAGCCGCGGGCACCGGGGACCCGGCGGCCTCCGGGTCGCTCGTGGAGCACGCACCGGTTGCCAGAGCGGCCATGAGTGCGATCGCCGCCGCGATGGTCCGCGATGTGCGCATACTGTTTCCTCGGGGATTTTTTAATTCTCGATTAGGGGCGACTTAAATGCACTTCGGCTGACGCCGGAAATGCAGCAATCGAAGACCCTAACCGTGTCAGCCCGAGAATGGAAACAGTGGAGAACTCTTTCCGAGAGGCTCCGGAAAAGCCGGCACCGACGTCTGCGCCCGCAACTCCGCGAGCGCCTGCCGGGCGTCCACCACCCCTGACGGCGTGAGCCGGTAGAACCTCCGGGCCGGCCGCCCCTGCTCGGACGGATCGATCTCCTCCCACCGGGCGGTCACCCATCCCGCCTCCTGCAGGCGGTGCAGGATCGGATAGAGGCTGCCGCTGGCCAGCCCGGTCGCCTGCATGAGCTCCAACCCGTACCGATCGGCGTCGGGCTCCGTGAGGAGCGCGGCCAGAATCCGCGCCGTCGGTATCGTGATGCGCATCCGCCGACTGTATCCGCCCTCTATATAGGGTGGACAGCCACCTCAGATCCGGAAGCGGCCGATCACCCGCTGCAGCTCCGCGCTGATCCCGGCCAGCTCGGTCGCGGTCCCGCTGGCCTCGGTGAGCGTCGACGTGGTGCTCTGCGCGGCGGCCGCGACCCCGGTGATCGTGCTGGCGATCTCGGTGCTGCCCTGCGCCGCGTCACCGACGCTGCGGCTCATCTCGCCGGTGGTCGCGGTCTGCTCCTCGACGGCCGACGCGATGGTCAGCTGGTAGTCGTTGATCCGCGCGATGATCTGCGAGATCTCGCCGATCGCGGCGACCGCGTTGGCGGTGTCCGACTGGATCGCCTCGACCCGACGGGAGATGTCGTCGGTGGCCCGGGCGGTCTCCTGGGCCAGGTCCTTGACCTCGCTGGCGACCACGGCGAAGCCCTTGCCCATCTCACCGGCCCGGGCCGCCTCGATGGTGGCGTTGAGGGCGAGCAGGTTGGTCTGCTCGGCGATCGCCGTGATCGTCTTGACCACGTTGCCGATCTCGGCGCTGGAATCGCCCAGCTTGGAGACGGTCGCGTTGGTGTTCTCGGCGACGCCGACCGCCTCGGAGGCGACCCGGGCCGCCTCGTTCGCGCTCTCGGCGATCTCCCGGATGGAGACGCCCATCTCGTCACTGCCGGCGGCGACGGTCTGCACGTTGCTGGAGATCGTGCCGGCCGCGGCGGCGACCGCGTCCGCCTGGGTGGCCGCCTGCTGGGCCGACTCGCCGATCCGCTCGGTGGCGCTGGTCAGCCGCTGGGTGCTCTGGCCGAGGATCTGCGAGCTGGCGGTCAGCTGGCCGACCATGTCACGCAGGCCGTCGCGGGCGGTGTTCACCGCCACCGCCATGCCGCCCAGCTCGTCACGGACCTGCACCTCGGCCGGCACGGTCAGGTCGCCCTGGGCGACCGCGGCGAGCGAGGTGGAGACGCTGCCCAGCTGCCGGACGATGATCCGGCCGATGAGGGCCGCCAGGGCGATCCCGAGCAGCAGCGCCACCGAGACGAAGACGATCATTTGGGTACGGGCGTCGCGATACGTCTCCTCGGCGGCCGCGGCCATCTCGCCCGACTCGGCGTCCTCGACCCGCTGGAGTTCCTCGATGGCCCCCTTGAGGTCGGCCTGGGTCTTGGTCCAGATCGCGACGACCTGGTCGGCGGGCGGCATCTCGAACCCGGCGGCCGGCGCCTCGCGGAAGAGCGCGACGTCCCGCAGATTGCGGTAGTAGGCGAACGCGTCGCCGAGCTTCTGCGCCGCCTCGGTGCGCTCCGGCGACCCGGCGGCCAGCGCGCGGTAGGAGTCCAGGGCCGCCACGAACGCGGTGTCGGCCTTCTCGGCGGTCTTCCGGGACTCGGCCTTGCCGGCCGCGTCCGGAGTGATCGCCCATCCGAACAGGCCCTGGAAACCGTCACCCGCCGCGCCGCGCAGCGTACTGAGCTGCACCAGGGCGTCGACGTGCTGCGCCTTCATCGCCTTGATGCCGTTGTTGAGCTCGCTCATCCGGTTCACCCCGAGCACACCGATGGCGAGCGCGGCGATCGCGATGGCGAGCACCGCGACGTAGATCTTGGTGCCGACGCCGAAGTCGGCCAGCCGCCCGGCTACCGGGTTGCGCTTCGCGGTCACCTGGTCAGCACTCGGCCGCACTCCCGTTCCCATACCTGGATGATCGGCAGATCCGGCGCAGAGATGAGCGAAGCGTGGTGCAACGTTCACATCGGCGGGCCACGCCGAGGGCATCTTGACAAGGAAGTTACGTACGTCAACACTGCGAAACAATTCAAGGCCAGCTATCCCGTCCCCCTGGTTAGCGCTCACATGAGGCAGGCCCCGATGCATCGAATCCTCGTCCGGATCACCACCCTGTTCAGCCTCGCCGTCCTCACCGTCACCGCCTGGACGCTGGCCGTGGTCAGCCCGGCCGCCGCGCTCGACCCGTTCACCGGCTACCTGATGGCCCACTTCATCGGGGAGTCGGCCCGCGGCGAGCAGATCTACCTGGCCCACAGCAAGGACGGCCGGAACTGGACCGACCTCAACGGCGGCAGCCCGGTGCTGCTCTCCACGGTCGGCACCCAGGGCGTCCGCGACCCCGCACTGGTCCGCTCCCCCGCCGGCGACCGGTACTGGATCATCGCGACCGACCTGCGGATCGCCAGCGGCACCTCGTGGGGCGACGCCTCCACCCGCGGCAGCAAGTCACTGGTCGTCTGGGAGTCCACCGACCTGGTCAACTGGTCCGCGCCCCGGCTGCTGAACGTGGCCGGCGCGATCGCCGGCGCCGGTGACGCCTGGGCGCCCGAGGCCATCTACAACGCCGCCACCGGTGACTACGTCGTCTACTGGGCCACCAATTCGGCGATGAACGGGGTCACCAAGCACCGCATCTGGTACGTGCGGACCAGCGACTTCCGCACCTTCACCGCCCCGCAGCTCTACATCGACCGGGGCACCGGCCAGGGCATCATCGACACCCAGATCATCGAGGTGCCGAACAGCCTCGGCGGTTACCGCTACTACCGGGCCTCGGCCGACGGGCAGATCACCATCGAAGGCAGCAACGCGATCCTGGGCAGCTGGACCCGGATCGGCGACCTGCAGCACCTCGGCATCTCCAACGGCGCCACCGGCGGCAACGTGGTCGAGGGCCCGATGTGGGCGCAGACCAACGGCGCCAACGAGTGGAACCTCTGGCTGGACCAGTACGCGACCGGCCGCGGCTACATGCCGGTGACCTCGACCAACCTGGGCAGCACCCAGAACTTCCGGACCCGCACCGACTACAGCCTCGGCGCCACCCGCAAGCGGCACGGCTCCATCCTCAACCTGACCGCCGCCGAGGAGAGCCGGGTGCTCGCCAAGTGGGGCGCGTCGGCGCCGCTGCGGCGGATCCAGTCCTACAACTTCCAGACCCGTTACGTGCGGCACGCCAACCTCGACGTCCGCATCGACGCCTCGGTCAGCCCGGCGCAGGACGCGCAGTTCCGGGTGGTCCCGGGGCTGGCGAACAACTCCGGCTACGTCTCCTTCGAGTCGGCCAACTACCCCGGCTACTACCTGCGACACTACAACTACGACCTGGTCCTGGCACCGAACGACGGGAGCACCACCTTCGCCGGTGACGCGACCTTCCGGCAGGTGGCCGGGCTCGCCGACGCGAGCTGGTCGTCGTTCCAGTCGTACAACTATCCGACGCGTTACCTGCGGCACTACAACTACCTGCTGCGGGTCGACCCGATCAGCACCACCCAGGAACGCGCGGACGCGACGTTCCGCATCACCAGCTGACAGCCGCGCGACCGGGCCGGCATCACCGGCCCGGTTCCGGCAGTGCGTCGGTCGGCCTGACCAGATCGTTCTGGTACGCGATGACGACCAGTTGCGCCCGGTCCCGCGCATTCAACTTGATCATCGTACGGTTGACGTGTGTCTTGACCGTGAGTGGCGAGACGTGCAGGCGCCGGGCGATGTCGTCGTTGGACAGCCCGTGCGCCACCAGCAGAAGGATCTCCATCTCCCGCTCGGTGACCAGGTCCAGAGCCGGCAGCCGGCGCACCGCCGGTGAGCGGATCTGGTGGATGAAGCGGCTGACCAGGCCCCGCGTGGCCCGCGGCGACAGCAGCGCCTCGCCGTCGGCGACCACCCGGATCGCGGTGACCAGGTCGGCCGGGTCGACGTTCTTGCCGAGGAAGCCGCTCGCCCCGGCCTGCAGCGCGAGCACCACGTTGTCGTCGTTGTCGAACGTGGTGAGCACCAGCACCCGCACCCCGGCGAGGCGCTCGTCGGCGCAGATCCGGCGGGTCGCCTCGATGCCGTCCAGGTGCGGCATCCGGATGTCCATCAGCACCACGTCGGTGCGCGTGGTGTGGCACAGGTCGACGGCCTCGCGCCCGTCGGCGGCCTCCCCCGCCACCTCCAGCCCCGACTCGGCGTCGATGATCATCTTGAAGCCGGCCCGGATCAGCGCCTGGTCGTCGGCGAGCAGCACCCGGATCGTCATGTCAGCACCTTCAGTTCGCTGTCGGCCGCGGCGGGCAGGACGGCGTGCACCCGGAAAGAGCCACCCGCGATCGCCCCGGCGGTGATCGTGCCGTGCGCCGCGGCCGCCCGCTCCCGCATGCCGAGCAGACCGAAGCCGGATCCGGAGCGGCGCGGGCGCGGGTGCGCGATCCGGTTGGTGACCTCGAAGGTGACCGTCTCCGGGCCGTACTCGACGTCGAGCAGGGCGCTGCCGTCGCCGTAGCGGTGGGCGTTGGTCAGGGCCTCCTGCACGATCCGGTAGGCGGCCAGGTCCGCCACCGCGGGCAGCGGCCGGGACTCGCCGCGCTGCTGGTGGCGCACCTCGAAGCCGATCGCGCGCAGGCTGTCGAGCAGGTCCGGCAGCCGGTCCAGTCCGGGGGTGGGCTCGGTGCTGTCCATCTCGTCCGGGTCGCGCAGCACGCTGATCACCGACTTGATCTCCTCCAGGACCGTGTCCGCCGCGGTACGGATGTGCCCCAGCACCGGCCACACCCGCTCCGGGTCGTTGCGCAGCACGTGCCCGGCGGCGCCGGCGTGCACGCTGATCACCGCGATGTGGTGGGCGACCACGTCGTGCAGTTCGCGGGCGATGCGCAGCCGCTCGTCCATCACCCGCCGCCGGGCTTCTTCCTCCCGGGTCAGCTCGGCCTGGCGGGCGCGTTCGGTCACCTCGGCGATGTAGGCCCGCCGCATCCGGGTCGAGTCGCCGGCCCCCGCGCCGCCGAAGATCCAGGCGAACAGCCCGAACTGGTCCGGCTTCCACCACTCCCAGAAATAGGCGGCGGAGCCGGCGGCCACCAGCGAACCCCAGACGAGCAGGGCGTAGAACCAGGGCCGGCGCCGCGGGGCGTACAGCGCGGCGGAGTAGGTCAGGACGCCGAGGGTGAGGACCAGCCCGCCGGGCGCCGCGCCGAACAGGATGGTCACCACGGTAACGACGGTGAGCAGGGCGAGACACCGCTCCGGATACCGCCGGCGCAGCCACGTGGTCACCGACGCCAGGACGGCGAAGGTGAGTGTCCACGCGCTGACCGGGCTCCCGTCCACCTTGAGGACCACGACGAAGACCGCGACCACGAGCGTGATGTCGCCGAGCCGCGCCCGATGGCGGTTGAGCCAGGGCGGAAGCCACCGGCCGTCCAGGTATTGCACGATCACGACGGTATGCGGCCGGGCCCGCCGCATCGTCATGTTCCCGCAGTAACCCGGCCCACCGCCGGCTACTGCGAACGCAGTACGCCGATGCCTGCGCCGGCCGGACGACGCCCGGGCCGTTCCCCGAGATCGTGATGGGGTCCCGGGTTTCACCTCGCAGCGGAGGACTTTGTGGCAACCCTTCTGTACCGGCTCGGCCGGTTCTCGTTCCGGCAGCGCCGGCTGACCCTGGCGGTCTGGGTCACCGTGCTCGCCCTGTTCGGCATCGGGGCGGTGACGCTCTCCGGACCGACCAGCAACGCGTTCTCGATCCCCGGCACCGAGTCGTCGCGGGCCATGGAGGTGCTGGAGGAGAAGTTCGGCGGCGGCGGTGACACGGCCTCCGCCAAGGTCGTCTTCACCGTGTCCGGGCCGGCCAAGCTCACCGGCGGCGAGCAGAGGGCCGTGGTCGACACGGCGGTCGCGCAGCTGGGGAAGGCGCCCGGGGTGGCCACGGTGACCGGGCCGTTCGAGGCGAAGACGATCTCGCAGGACCAGCAGACGGCGTACGCGACCGTCACGTACGCGATCCCCGCCGCCGACATCAGCGTCGACGACCGGAAGGCGCTGCAGGAGGCCGGGGACCGTGCGGAGGCCGCGGGCGTACGGATCGAGTTCTCCGGCGAGGTCACCCAGACCGCCGAGCAGAGTCACGCCGCCGAGGCGATCGGCATCGCCGTCGCCGCCCTGGTTCTGATGCTGACCTTCGGTTCGCTGGTCGCGGCCGGGCTGCCGCTGCTCACCGCGCTGATCGGCGTCGGCGTCGGGATGCTCGGCATCCAGATCGCCACCGGCTTCTTCGACCTGTCGTCGTCGACCTCCGCGCTGGCCACCATGCTCGGCCTGGCGGTCGGCATCGACTACGCGCTGTTCGTGGTCTCCCGGTTCCGGCACGAGCTGGCCGAGGGCCGCACCGGGGAGGAGGCGGCCGGCCGCGCCGTCGGCACCGCGGGGTCGGCGGTCGTCTTCGCCGGCCTCACCGTGATCATCGCGCTGGCCGCGCTGTCGGTCACCGGCATCCCGTTCCTCGCCGCGATGGGCTGGGCGGCCGCCGCCACCGTCGCCGTGGCCGTCGTGATCACGCTCAGCCTGGTGCCCGCGCTGCTCGGTTTCGCCGGCCGGCGGATCCTGCCGAAGCGGCACCGGCGCGCCTCCGCGAAGGTGCCGTTCGGCGAGCGCTGGGCGCGGGGGGTGCTGCGGCACCGCTGGGCCGCGCTGCTGGTCTCGCTCGGCCTGATCGCGGTGGCCGCGTGGCCGGCCCAGGACCTGCGGCTGGCGCTGCCCGACGACAGCACCGCGGCCGTCGACTCCACCCAGCGCAAGGCGTACGACCAGCTCGCCGAGGGCTTCGGCGCCGGCTCCAACGGCCCGCTCGTCGTGGTCCTTCCCGCCGACAGCGCCGAGCAGGCCCGGCAGGCGATCGGCAGGCTGACCGACGTCGTCATGGTCACCGCGCCGGTCGTGAGTCCGGGCGGGGACACCGCGATGCTGACCGTCGTCCCCGCCTCGGCACCGACCAGCGAGGCGACCAAGGACCTGGTCCACGCGATGCGCGCGTCGGGCATCCCCGGCCTCGCCGTCACCGGCACCACGGCCGTCAACATCGACATCTCGGAGAAGCTCTCCGACGCCCTGATCCCCTACCTGGCGATCGTCGTCGGCCTCGCGTTCGTGCTGTTGATGCTGGTCTTCCGGAGCATCGTGGTGCCGATCAAGGCGACCGCCGGCTTCCTGCTCAGCGTCGCGGCCGCGTTCGGCGCGCTGGTCTTCATCTTCCAGCAGGGCCACCTGGCCGGCCTGATCGGTCTGGACTCCACCGGCCCGCTGGTCAGCATCATGCCGATCTTCCTGATCGGCATCCTGTTCGGCCTGGCCATGGACTACGAGGTCTTCCTGGTCACCCGTGCCCGGGAGGAGTTCGTGCACGGCGCCGGACCGGACGAGGCCGTGATCGCCGGGATGAGCCACGGCGCCCGGGTGGTCACCGCCGCCGCGCTGATCATGATGAGCGTCTTTGCCGGGTTCATCCTGGCCGACGACACGATCATCAAGATGCTCGGATTCGGGCTCGCCTTCGGGGTGGCGGTGGACGCCTTCCTGGTCCGGATGACCATCGTCCCGGCCGTGATGTCGCTGCTCGGCCGCTCGGCCTGGTGGTTGCCCCGCTGGCTGGACCGGATCCTGCCGAACGTGGACGTCGAGGGCGAACGGCTCACCCGGCAACTGGCCGGCGCCGAGCGCGAGCGGGTGCCGGTCTGATCGAGCCGGCTCAGCCGGTGAAGTCCTCCCGGATGATCGCCCAGACCACCTTGCCGTCGGTGGTCGGCATGGCGCCCCACGCCGAGGACGCCTCGTGCACGATCTGCAGGCCCCGGCCACCCTCGGCGAGCTTGGCACCGCCCCGGCCTCGCATTCCCGCGCCGGGCCGGGGCATCACCCGGCTGTGATCCTCGACCGCCAGGTGCAGGCCCCGCCCGCGCCGGCTCATCAGCAGCCGCCCGTCCGTCGCGGTGTGCTCCAGCACGTTGGAGACCAGTTCGGAGACCACGATCTGCACCGGGTACGCCAGGTCCTCCCGGCCCCAGGCGTCGCAGGCGTTCTGGGCCAGCTTGCGGGCTCGCGCCGGCGTCTCCGCGTCCCGGTCCAGCCGCATCTCGATCCGATCGGTCAGCGGCCGGCCCCTCATCAGGGCCTGCTCGGCCGCCTCGGCCCGGGCGTAGAGCGGCAGATAGCGGAGCGCGCCGCTGCGGCGCAGGTTCGCGGTCAGCGCGCCCTCTTCCGGTGCACAGACGGCGACCGGCACCGGCGGGTCCATGCCGGCGCCCCGCCGGTACGCCGTCACCCACGCCGGTCCACTGCGGCCGGACTCGTCGTCCAGACCGGTCAGGTCGAGCAGCAGCCCGCGCGGATGCTCGCTGAAACACTTGCGCAGCGCCACCGAGACCGTGGTGGCCAGGGCCAGACTCCACGGGCCGTGCAGGCTCATCAGGGTGATGTCGGCGTCGAACTCACTCCGGACGGCCACCTCGGACGGCCCGGTGTCGAACAGGTAAGGCGGGGAGACGCCCATAGCGCGATCGTACGGAGTGTCACCACCATCCGCATCTGCCGACAACGGTGAAGGACTAGGGGTCTATATCCGGGTTGTCACGGATGGGCCGCTGACAGCGCACTTGGAATGATTGGCGCGTCTCGTCACCCGGCCTTGGGGAGGCCCGTCATGAGATTCATCCGTTGGGGTGTCGCCGGTGCGGTCACCGTTCTGCTCCTGGCCGCGGGCTGCGGCTCTGATCCGCCGGCCGAGCCGGGCGCCGCGGCGAGCACCGATCCGCACACGTCGCACAGCGCCGGATCAGCGCCACCGCCGGCTCCGCTGCGCACCGGGGAGCGCTTCGCCGACATCGGGCTGGCCCAGCCGTACACGCCGGCCGCGCCGAACGGCGGCACCGACGAGTACCGGTGCTTCCTGGTCGACCCGAAACTGACCGAGCCCGCCTACCTGACCGGCAGCCGCTTCCTGCCGCAGAACGCCGCCGTCGTGCACCACGCGATCTTCTACCGGCTCGCCCCGGAACAGGCGAAGGCCGCCACCCAGGTGGACGCCGAGACCCCCGGCGAGGGCTGGACCTGCTTCGGCGACACCGGCGTGCAGGGCGAGACCGCCTGGGTCGCGCACTGGGCGCCCGGCGCCGGCGAGACGCTGATGCCGGAGGGCTACGGCTTCGCGATGCCGCCCGGCAGCAAACTCGTCATGCAGATCCACTACAACCTGCTCGGCGCCGGTGACGGCGGCGACACCAGCGACCGGTCCGGCATGCAGATGCGCCTGGCCGACGGGAAGGCCCCGCTCAAGCCGCTCGAGACGGCCCTCGCGATGGCGCCGATCGAGCTGCCCTGCGAACCGGGCGGTACCGGCCCGCTCTGCGACCGCGAGGCGGCCGTCGCCGACGTCGCGAAACGCTTCGGCGCCGACTCCGGCGAGCAGGTCGCCCAGCTCGTCCAGTGGTGCAGCGGCGGCAAGCCCAAGCCGGGCAACACGCAGAGCTGCGACCAGCCGGTCGAGGAGGCCGGCACGATCCACATGGCGGCCGGTCACATGCACCTGCTGGGCCGGGCGATCAAGGTCGAGCTGAACCCGGGCACCGCGAAGGCGCAGACCATCCTCGACCAGCCGAACTACAACTTCGACGACCAGGCGCTCGTGCCGCTGGCGAAGCCGATCACGGTCGCCCGGGGCGACACGGTCCGGGTGACCTGCACCCACGACGCCACGCTGCGGGCGAAACTGCCACAGCTCAAGACGCTCCCGTCCCGGTACGTGGTGTGGGGCGAGGGCACCAGCGACGAGATGTGCCTCGGAATCATGGTGATGTCGAAGAGCTAGGCGGGTACCAGTAGGGCCATGACCGAGTACGGCATTCACGCCTCGCACGAGCAGATCCCGCCCGGCGCACTCCTCGAGGCGGTGATCGCCGCCGAACGAGCCGGCTTCGACGCCGCGATGTGCTCCGACCACTTCTCGCCGTGGAGCGCCCGCCAGGGCCAGTCGGGTTTCGCCTGGTCCTGGCTGGGCGCCGCGCTGCAGGCCACGAACCTGTCGTTCGGCGTGGTGAACGCACCCGGCCAGCGTTACCACCCGGCGGTCATCGCGCAGGCGATCGGGACGCTGGCCAGCATGTACCCGGGCCGGTTCTGGGCCGCGCTCGGCACCGGCGAGTTCAGCAACGAGCACATCACCGGCGGCAAGTGGCCGCGCAAGGAGGTCCGCAACGCCCGCCTGCGCGAGTGCGTCGATGTCATCCGGGACCTGCTGGCCGGCGAGGAGGTCTCCCGGGACGGCCTGATCACCGTCGACCGGGCCCGGCTCTGGACCCGGCCCGAGGTGACCCCGCCGCTGATCGGCGCCGCGGTCAGCAAGAAGACGGCACGCTGGTGCGCGGAGTGGGCGGACGGCCTGGTCACGGTCAACGCGCCGGAGCCGTACCTGCGGGAGATGATCTCGGCGTACCGGGACGCCGGCGGCCGCGGGCCGGTCTGCCTGCAGGTGCACCTGAGCTGGGCGCCGACCCAGGCCGAGGCCGAGGAGATCGCCCACCACCAGTGGCGCAGCAACATCTTCAAGCCGCCGGTCTGCTGGGACCTGGCCACCGCCGACGAGTTCGACGTGGTCTCCGAGAACGTCACGGTCGAGCAGGTGGCCGAGGTGGTCAACATCTCCGCCGACCTGGAGCGGCACATCGCCTGGCTGCGCGGCTACGCCGCGCTCGGCTTCGACCGCATCTACCTGCACCACGTGGGCCAGGATCTGGGTCCGTTCGTGGAGACCTTCGGCGCGAAGGTCCTGCCGGCACTTCGCTGAGAACCCGTCGGGGTACGCCTGCGTCAGGCCCCGTGGCATCGGCCGGGGCCTGGGTGGGCGTTCACCCGCGGATCGCCGCGACCGCCCCGTCGAACAGCCCCTCCAGCGGGACCGCCCCGTCGCACCGGGCCCACGCCTCGCTGGCCACGTCCAGGCAGGTGAGGACGGTGGCTACGAGCGCTTCCGCCCGTACGTCCGCGGGGTCTGCCGGATCGGCGCCGAGCCGGCGCCGGACCTCGGGGGTGAGTGCCGCCTGCCATTGCAGATGTTTCTCGATGCTGCGCGCGCGCAGCGAGGGTGTCTCGTGGACCATCTTGAAGATCTTGAGCATCTCCGCGTCGGTCTCGGCCAAGCCGGCCTTGACCGCGTGCATGGCGCTGACCAGGGCGGTCCACGCGTCCTCGGACTCCGGGCGGGCCTGCAGCGCGTCCCGGATCAGCTCGCCACGGGCGGCGAGGTCGCCGAGGACGACGTCCTCCTTCGTGCCGAAGTAGCGGAAGAAGGAGCGGCGCGAGATGCCGGCCGCGGCGGCGATGTCGTCGATCGTGGTCGCCTCGAAGCCGCGCTCCAGGAAAAGCTCCATCGCGGTCCGGGTGATCTCGCCGTAGACGGCGTTGCGGGTCCGGGACCAGAGCGACATGCCGCGACCTTAACACGCCATGCCCCATTGACACTCAGTGCCACATCGACATAGCGTGCCACCATGGCTGTCGACTACCGCAACCAGACCACCCTGATCACCGGCGCCAGCTCCGGCCTCGGCGTCGAGTTCGCCCACCGGCTCGCCGCCCGCGGCTCCCACCTGGTCCTCGTCGCCCGCCGCGGCGACCGCCTCAACCAGCTCGCCACCGACCTCACCGCCCGGCACGGCATCACCGCCACCCCGATCCCGATGGACCTGGCCGTCCCCGGCGCCGGCGCCAAACTCCACGCCGCGGTCGCGTCGCACGGCATCGAGGTCACCGGCCTGATCAACAACGCCGGCTTCGGCACGCACGGCCTGTTTCACCAGGCCGACCCGCAGCGCATCACCGACGAGATCACCCTCAACGTGACCAGCCTGACCGAGATCAGCCGGGCCTACATCGAGACGCTGCGCACCCGCGGCGACGGCATCCTGCTCAACGTCGCCAGCATCGCCGCCTTCCAGCCCGGCCCGACCCTCGCCGTCTACGCCGCCACCAAAGCCTTCGTGCTCAGCTTCACCGAGGCGCTCGCCTACGAGTCGCGCGGCACCGGCCTGCGCGTCATGGCCCTCTGCCCCGGCGCCACCCAGACCGAATTCTTCGACGTCGCCGGCCAGGGCGCCGACGGCGGCACCCGTCGGATGACCGCGGAGCAGGTCGTCGGCCTGGCGCTGGCGGCGCTGGACCGGCGCAACCCGCCGCCCAGCCTGGTCACCGGCCGGGTCAACCGCTTCATGATGACCGCCAGCCGCCTCGCCGGCCGGCGAATCACGCTGGCCGCCCTCGGCGCGATGATGAAGCCTGGTCAGGCGGGCTGAGGGCGGGGTTCCGGCCGGCCTCAGGCGGGAGATATGCGTCCCCGCGCTTGGGCACCGGCGTTGCGAAGAGGGTCGGGCTCGCCTCCGGCCAAGCCGAACACCGGGGTTCCGGGCCCACCACCGCCAAGCTCAGCCCGCGGCCCGAGTCCACCTTCGCCGCCCTGAGTGCAGGGTGTCGAGCCCGCCTCCGCCGCCCTGAGTGCAGGGTGTCGAGCCCACCTCCGCCGCCCTGAGTGCAGGGTGTCGAGCCCACCTCCGCCGCCCTGAGCGCAGGGTGTCGAGCCCGCCTCCGCCGCCCTGAGCGCAGGGCTCGGCCCGCGTCCGCCGGGGTGAGCGCGGGGCACGGATCGGCCTTCGCCGAGCCGCGTCAGCCGCCTCACGGGCCGCTCCCACTCCGACGTCGGCTCCCGCGGGCTGCCGGCCGGCGAAAATGTCGGTGGTGGGGCCTACGCTGACCGGCATGGCGGAGACGAAGACTTACGTGACAACCCGTGACTGGGATGCGGGGGCGTCCGAGCTGCGCAGCCACCAGGGCGTCACCTTCTCCGCCCTGGATCTCTGCGAGACCGACGTGCGGGGCGTCGAGTTCTCCGACTGCACCTTCCGCGACGCCCGTTTCAACTGCTCCCGCCAGACCGACGTGGCGTTTCTGAACTGCACTTTCATCAACTGCACGTTCTTCGACGCCACATTCACCAACTGCAAGATGGTCGGCAGCACGTTCCAGCAGTGCACGTTCGACATCATGACCGTCGAGGGCGGCGACTGGTCATTCGCCGCCCTGCCACGCGCCGACCTGAGCAGCGCCACCCTGACCGGCGTCCGCATGCGCGAGGCAGACCTGACCGGCGCCCGCTGCCACGGCGCCACCATGCGCGACTTGGACCTCTCCGCCGCGACTCTGACCGCCGCCGACTTCACGAGCTGCGACCTGCGAGGCTCGGATCTGTCCGCCCTGGACCCAGCCTCCGCCGAACTCCGCGGCGCCATCATCACGGTCGACCAGGCCGTCACCGTCGCGATGGCGCTGGGCTTGCAGATCCGCGACTGACTGACACGCGAGGGCGGTCAGCCCGGCATCCGCGCCCGAGCGATCGGCCCGCGTCCGCGCCCGAGCGATCAGCCCGGCACCCGCGCCCGAGCCAGCAGCCCGGCATCCGCACCCCAGCGAGCAGCCGGGCATCCGCGCGAGGGCCAGCAGCCCGGCATCCGCGCCCGAGCCAGCAGCCCGACATCCGCACCCCAGCGAGCAGCCCGACATCCGCGCCCGAGCCAGCAGCCCGACATCCGCGCCCGAGCCAGCAGCCCGGCATCCGCCAGCACGGCTGGCATCCCACTCCGGGCGCTGCCCTGTCGCCTGTCTATGCCGGTCGTCTTTCTATGCGGGTCGTGATCCTGAGCGGGTTGGAGATCGGCGCGGGTTCGGCGTGGATTGGAATTTGCGCTGTTGGGGTTTGCTCGAAGGATGGGCGCACCGGACGAGGACCTGGACGCGAAGATCGATCGCCTGTCAGCGTCGCTGCGGGAGCGAGAGCAGCTCGGACCGCGCCGGGCCGGAATTGTGGCGGCCATTGCGCGGGCTTCCGGTGAGCTGGAAGAACTGCGCCGTCGGGCGGTTGCGGAGGAGCAGGACGTCGACCGGCTGGAAGGGTTCTCGGTGGACCGGGTCCTGACCATGCTGCGCGGCGTCCACGGGCGGAGCCTGGAGCGGGAGCGCGCCGAGGCCGAGCAGGCCCGCGAACGGGTGGCGGACGAGATGGGCCGGCTCGATCATCTCGAGTCGCAGTTGGCGCAGGTCAATGCCCGGCTGGACGCTACCTCGACCGCGCCTGCCACCTATGCGGCGGCCATCGCGGAGCGGGAGCGGCGGCTGCGGGAGGCCGGCGGCGACGCGGGGCGCCGGCTGACTGAACTCGCCGAGGAGAGCGCGGAGCTGGCAGCGCAACTGCGCCGTCTCGAGCGGGTGGCGACGACGGCGAGGCGGGCCGCGGAAGCGCTGCGTAAGGCAAACGAGCTGCTGGAGTCGGCGGACGGCTGGTCGGCGGCGGACACGTTCCTGGGCGGCGGCGCACTCAGCAGCCACGTCAAGCATGAGCGGCTCGATGAGGCGGCCGGCCACATCGTAGGAGCGGAACGCCTACTGAGACTCCTGCGGGACGAGCTGGGCGAGGAAGACCTCGCCAATCCGGTGTCGGCCGGTCTGGGGGTCGACGGCACGACCCGGGTCATCGACGTCTTCTTCGACAACATCTTCACCGACCTCGGCGTGGGCTCGCAGATCGGCGCCGGCTTGACACAGGTCGGAAGAGCCGCGGTACGGGTACGCGAGGTCCGCACCGCACTGACCACCCGGATCGCCGAGCATCGTGCCCAGCTCCGGCTAGTCGAGGCCGAGCGAGCGAGGCTAACCGCCCCCGACGAGATCTAGCCGAATCCAACTCAACCCAGCGCAAGTCACCAAGATCCGCCGGCCTCCTCCCACGACGTCCAGATAGCCAGGGCGGGCCCCAGCGCTGGATCACGGCCCTTGCGGCAGCACCGACCGCCAGCCGCCCTGGCCAGCTGACAACCAGCGCCGGGTCGCGGCCCTTGCGGCAGCGCTGAGAGCCAGCCGCCCAGTCCGGCCGACAACCAGCGCTGCATCGCGGCCCTCCCCACAGCACCGACCGCCAGCCGCCCTGGCCAGCTGACAACCAGCGCCGGGTCACGGCCCCTGCGACAGCACTGAGAGCCAGCCGCCCCGTCCGGCCGACAACCAGCGCTGGATCACGGCCCTTGCGGCAGCACCGACCGCCAGCCGCCCTGGCCAGCTGACAACCAGCGCCGGGTCGCGGCCCCTGCGGCAGCACTGAGAGCCAGCCGCCCCGTCCGGCCGATAACCAGCGCTGGGTCACGGCCCTCCCGACAGCGCTGAGAGCCAGCCGCCCTGTCCGGCTGACAAGCAGCGGTGGTTGCGGCGCTTGCGGCAGCGCTGTGCGTCGGCCGGGCAGGGCGGCTGGCGGTCAGGGGGGGAAGGGCAGCGCAGGCGGTGAGCGGTGGGCTGGTTGGGTGAGAAAAGCGGGGCGGATGCGGTGGGGTCAGGGGGAGAAGGCTTGGAGGTGACGGGTGCGGGCGGCGGCGAGGTGGGCGTGCATGGCAGCCTCGGCGCGGTCGGGGTCGGCGGCCTGGACGGCGGCGGCGATCTGGCGGTGTTCGTCGGTGGTGGAGGCGGTCTCGGCATATGGGAAGTACAGGCGGTGAATGTGCAGGTGCGCGTGGAGGCGGGTGATCGCGTCGCGGAGCAGCGGATTGCCGGCGGCCTGGGCGAGGCGGTCGTGGAATCGGGCGTCCAGCGCCGTGAATGAGGCGTGGGAGCGGGGGCCTTCAGAGTCGGGGGCTGCTGCCTCGTACGAAATGGTGGCCTCGATGTTGATGGTGGCGCGCAGGCCGGCGGTGGCGCGGATGGCCGCCCAGCGGGCGGACGCGCCTTCCAGGACGATCCGCATGTCGAACATGTCGTTGAACTCGTCGCGGGTGAGCAGCGGGCTGACCGTGTAGCCGGCGAGTGGGCGCTTGCGGACGAGACCTTCGGATTCCAGCCGGGCCAGCGCCTCGCGGACCGGAGTGGGTGAGACTCGCAGGTCGCGGGCCAGCGCCTCGATGTTGAGCCGGGCCTCGGGAGCGAGCCGGTGCTCCAGGATAAGCGCCTTGAGCGACTCGTGCACGCCATCGCTGAGCACGGAACGACGCACGGAGCGGGGCTCGGCGCGAGGCACGGAGCGGGGCTCGGCGCGAGGCACGGAGCGGGGCTCGGCGCGAGGCATGGGACGGGGCTCGGCGCGAGGCACGGAACGGGGCTCGGAGCGACCCTGGGAACGGGGCTCGGAACGACGGATGGGTGCCGACATCGTTACCCTCCGGGTTGACGCGGGTATCGACAGGCATTAAACAGTGCTGTGGATCCTATAGGATCTACGAGAGGAATCCCGCGTGGACCCGTTCGCAAGAGTGCCGCTCGGCCAGACCGGCGTCACGGTCACCCGGCTCGGCATGGGCCTGGCCCCGATCGGTGGGCTCTACTCCCCGGTCGGCGACCAGACCGCGATCGGCGCGATCGACGAGGCCTGGCGGCACGGCGTGCGGTTCTTCGACACCGCGCCGCTCTACGGTGCGGGGCTCTCCGAAAAGCGGGCCGGGCGGGCGCTGCGCGGGCGCGACGGGCTCACGTTGTCCACGAAGGTCGGCCGCCGGCTCGTCAGCGGCGCCGAGGACGCGGGCATCTGGTCCGAGCACAGCGGCGCGGTGCCGGTGTGGGACTTCTCCGCCGAGGGCGTGCGCACCTCGCACCGGGAGAGCCTGGAGCGGCTCGGGCTGGACCGGGTGGACCTGCTGCACCTGCACGACCCGGACGAGCATTTCACCGAGGCGGTCACCGAGGCCCTGCCGGCGCTGGTCCAGCTGCGCCGGGAGGGCACGATCGGCGCGGTGTCGGCGGGGATGAACCAGTCGGCGATGCTGACCGAGTTTGCGCGGACCGGCCAGTTCGACTGTTTCCTGCTCGCCGGGCGGTATTCGCTGCTCGACCAGTCGGGGCTCGCCGACCTGCTGCCGGAGTGCGAGCGCCGGGGGATTTCGGTGATCGTCGGCGGGGTCTACAACTCCGGGGTGCTGGCCGATCCGCACGCTGGCGCGTCCTTCGACTACCGGCCGGCCCCACCCGAGGTGGTCGCCCGGGCCCAGGCGATGGCCCGGCTGTGCGAGCGGCACGAGGTGCCGTTGCGTGCGGCGGCCCTGCAGTTCCCGCTCGGCCATCCCGCGGTCGCGGGGGTGCTGGTCGGCATCCGCTCGCCGGAGGAGGCCGCCGACGCGGTGGCGATGGCGAACGTGAAGATCCCGGAGGCGCTCTGGCAGGACCTGGTCGCCGCCTGGCTGCTCGACCCGGAGGTGCCAGTGCCATGACGGACTGCGCCGAGCGGCACCCAGCCGCACCGCCCTGCGACCTCGCAGGCGAGGGCCACGACGGCATGGCAAGGAAGGCACAGCCATGACGGACTGCACCGAGCGGCACCCAGCCGCACCGCCCTGCGACCTCGCAGGCGAGGGCCACGACGGCATGGCAAGGAAGGCACAGCCATGACGCACTGCACCGAGCGGCACCCAGCCGCACCGCCCTGCGACCTCGCAGGCGAAGGCCGGGACGGCATGGCAAGGAAGGCACAGCCGTGATGGTGGTGGACGCGCACCAGCACTTCTGGACGTCGGACTATCCGTGGCTGTCCGGTCCCGCGCTGGCCCGGATCCGCAACGACTACACCATCGAGGACCTGCGCCCGCACCTGGCCGCGACCGGGGTGCACCGGACCGTGCTGGTCGAGGCGGCCCGCTGCACCGCCGACGAGACCACCGAGTTCCTGGCGCTGGCCGAGGCCACCCCGGAGATCGCCGGCGTGGTCGGCTACGCCTCGCTGGCCGCCGAGGAGCTGGCCGACGTCCTCGCCCGGCACCGGGACGGTCCGGGCGGGCACCTGCTGGTCGGCGTCCGGGATCAGATCCAGGCCGGGCCGGACGACGTGCTGGACCGCCCCGAGGTGCGGGCCGGCCTGACCCGGGTGGCCCGCGCCGGCCTGGTCAACGAGCTGGTGATCCGTGCCGAGCAGCTGCCCTCGGTGGAGCGGGCGGTGGCCGCGCTGCCGGAGGCCCGGTTCGTCCTGGACCATCTCGGCAAGCCGCCGATCGCGGCCGGCGAGCTGGACCGCTGGCGCCGGATGATCACACCGGTGGCCCGGCAGCAGAACGTGGTCGCCAAACTCTCCGGCCTGGTCACCGAGGCCGGCGCCGGCTGGACCACGGCGGACCTCCGGCCGTACGTGGAAACCGCGTGCGAGTTGTTCGGCCCGGACCGGCTGATGTTCGGTTCGGACTGGCCGGTGTGTGAGCTGGTCGCCACCTACGAGCAGGTCGTCGACGCGCTGGCCGCGATCCTCGGCGGCCGGCCGGAGACCGTCTTCGGCGGCACCGCCGCCCGCGTCTACGAATTGGAGCTGCGATGAGGTACCTGCGTGTCGGACCGCCCGGCGCCGAGCGCCCGGTGCTGTACGCCGACGGATCCCTGCTCGACCTGTCCGGGGTGACCGCCGACATCGACGGCGCCTTCCTCGCCGCCGGCGGTTTCCAGGGTGATCCGGCGGATCTGCCGCCCGCCGGGGTGGACGGCAGCCGGATCGGCCCGCCGATCGCGCGGCCGGGCGTGGTGCTCTGCATCGGGCAGAACTACGCCGCGCACGCCGCCGAGTCCGGCGCGGCCCCGCCGAAGGAGCCGATCGTCTTCTACAAGGCGCCGAACACGGTGATCGGCCCGGAGGACGACATCCTGCTCCCGCCCGATTCGGTGCGCACCGACTGGGAGGTGGAGCTGGGCGTGGTGATCGGCCGGACCGCCCGCTACCTCTCCTCGCCGGAGGAGGCGCTCGGCCACGTCGCCGGCTACGTGATCTCCAACGACGTCTCGGAACGGGACTACCAGCTGGATCGTTCCGGCGGGCAGTGGTCGAAGGGCAAGTCGTGCGAGACCTTCAACCCGCTCGGCCCGTGGCTGGTCACCCCGGACGAGCTGGAGTTCCCGCTGCGGCTGCGGTCCTGGGTGGACGGCTCGCCGCGGCAGGACTCCACCACCGCCGACATGATCTTCGACATCGGGTTCCTGATCTGGCACCTGTCCCAGTTCACCGTCCTGGAGCCGGGCGACCTGATCAACACCGGGACGCCGGAGGGGGTGGCGCTGTCCGGCCGGTTCCCGTACCTGCGGGCCGGTGACGTGGTGGAGATGGAGATCGACGGCCTGGGCCGGCAGCGCTGCGTGGTCAAGGGATGAAGATCAAGACCGTCGAGACGTACGACATCCGGTTCCCCACCTCCCGCGACCTGGACGGCTCGGACGCGATGAACCCGGATCCGGACTACTCGGCGGCCTACGTGGTGCTGCGGACCGAGGAGGGCGCCGAGGGCCACGGCTTCACCTTCACGATCGGCCGGGGCAACGAGGTGGTGCGGGCGGCCCTGGACGCGCTGGCCCCGTTCGTGGCCGGCCGCGGCCTGGACGACCTGGGCGAGTTCGGCCGCCGGCTGACCCACGACTCGCAGATTCGCTGGCTCGGGCCGGAGAAGGGCGTCATGCACCTGGCCGCGGCCGCCCTGATCAACGCGGCCTGGGACCTGCACGCGCGGGCGGCGGGCAAGCCGCTCTGGCGGTTCCTGTCCGACATGTCGCCGGAGGCGATCGTCGACCTCGTCGACTGGCGATATCTGAGCGACGCGCTGACCCCGGCGGAGGCCGTCGAGCTGATGGCGCAGGTGGAGAGCGGGCAGAAGGAGCGGACCTCCCTGCTGGAGGCGCACGGCTATCCGGCGTACACCACCTCCGCCGGCTGGCTCGGTTACCCCGACGAGAAGATCGACCGCCTGGCACGCCAGGCGGTCGCCGACGGCTTCCGCCAGATCAAGCTCAAGGTGGGCGCGGACCGCGCCGATGACGTACGCCGGCTCGCGCTCGCCCGTGCCGCCGTGGGGCCGGACGTCCGTATCGCGGTCGACGCCAACCAGCGCTGGGACGTCGGCGAGGCGATCGAGTGGATGACCGAGCTGTCCGCCTACGACCCGTGGTGGATCGAGGAGCCGACCAGTCCCGACGACGTCCTCGGGCACGCCGCGATCCGCCGGGCGCTGATCCCGAAGGGCATCCGGGTCGCCACCGGTGAGCACGTCGCGAACCGGGTCGTCTTCAAGCAGCTGCTGCAGGCCGACGCGGTGGACTTCGTGCAGCTGGACGCCTGCCGGGTGGCCGGGGTCAACGAGAACCTCGCGATCCTGCTGCTGGCCGCGAAGTTCGGCAAGCCGGTCTGCCCGCACGCCGGCGGGGTCGGGCTCTGCGAGGCGGTCCAGCACCTCTCCTACTTCGACTACGTCGCCGTGTCCGGGCGGCTCGACGACCGGGTCATCGAGTACGTCGACCACCTGCACGAGCACTTCACCGATCCGGTCGTCGTCGAGCGCGGTGCGTACCGGCCGCCGTCGGCTCCGGGCTTCTCCACCCGGATCAGGCCGGAGTCGCTGATCCGGTATTCCTATCCCGAGGGGGCGGCATGGAACTGAACGGTCGGGTCGTGGCGATCACCGGCGGCGCCTCGGGCATCGGCGCCGCCTGCGCCGCCCGCTTCGCGGCGGCCGGCGCGAAGGTGGGCACGCTGGACATCTCCCCCGAGGCCGATTACACCGCAGACGTACGGGACCGCGCGTCCCTGGAAGCGGCGATGGCGGAACTGGCCCGTGCCCACGGCGGCATCGACATCCTGGTGAACAGCGCCGGGATCAGCTCGGTCGGACCGGTCGAGGGCAACGACGACGAGGAGTGGGCCCGGGTCCTCGACGTGAACGTCACCGGGGTGGCGCGGGCCAGCACCGCCGCGCTGCCCTACCTGCGCCGCAGCGACGATGCGGTGATCATCAACCTGTCGTCGATCGCGGCCACCGCCGGGCTGGTGCAGCGGGCGCTCTACTCGGCGTCGAAGGGTGCCGTGCACGCGCTCACCCTGGCGATGGCGGCGGACCTGGTCAGCGAGGGGATCCGGGTGTGCTGCGTGGCGCCCGGGACGGTGGACACGCCGTGGGTGGGGCGGCTGCTCGCCCGTACCGATGATCCGGAGGGAGAGAAGGCCCGGCTGGCGGCGCGGCAGCCGACCGGCCGCCTGGTGACCGCGGACGAGGTCGCCGCGGCCGTGCTCTACCTGGCCGGCCCGGCGTCGGGCGCCACGACCGGCATGTCGCTGGCCGTCGACGGCGGCATGTCCGGCCTGCGCCTCCCCCGCTGAGCGAGCCCGGCGACGCGAAGGTCTCTCGACATAGACGCCGGGCCCCTCCAGCCTCGTCGAGTCGATCATGTGGCTGTTCGAGGAGGGCGGCCGCCTGGCCGCGTTCGGCATCGCCCTGCTGCTGGGCCTGGCCGGCGGGGGCCTGCTGGCCGCGTCCGCCCACTTCGGCCAGAACTGCGACATCTGGTGAACCGGCCTGCTTACGCGACGTCCTCTGACTCGCGGCGCTCGGCGCAGGGTGCGCCGGTCGGCGCGGACGGCCGGGCCGGTGCCGTCAGCTCGGCCTCGGCGTCGTCGCGCCCGAGGAACGGGGCCGTCATGAAATAGCTCAGCACGGGCAGCAGCGCGGGCAGCTCGGCGACCCGGCCGGCGTCGACGTAGCGGTAGATCGTCGCGTAGACGCCGCCGACCACCGCGCTGACCAGCTCGCCGGGCCGGGCCGGCCCGCCGGGGCGGGGCGCCTCGGCGAAGAACCGGGCGAAGCGGCCGAGCAGCTCGGCCCGCTCCGCGCGGGCCCGCGCGCCGACCGCGTCGATCTCCACGACCGCCATGGCGGCGAAGGCCGGCACGCTCGCCAGCACGTCGAGCAGGACACCGAGCGCGGCGCGGGCGCCGGCCCGCCAGTCGGGCGCCTGCGCGTACGCCTCGTCCATCAGCCGCAGCAGCACACCGATGCCGTGCCGGTACGTCGACAGGAAGGCGTCCTCCTTGCCGGCGAAGAGCGCGTAGAACGCCGGCCGGGTCACCCCGGCCGCGGTGCAGATGTCGCTGACCCGGGCGCTGGCGTAGCCTTTCGCCGCGACGGTGTGCACGATGGCGTCGAAGAGCCGTTCCCGCTGCGTGGCGGCGACGACCTCGGCCGGGAGCTGCCGCGGCCCCGGCTTGATCGACCGGGCCGGATCCCGGCCGGTCCGCGAGCCCGGCAGAGGCACCGGAGCAGTCATCGTCACCCCTAGATGTCGTGACTCGTCGATGCTCCAGTATCGCTCCCGCCGGCGGCGGCTCCCCCGATGCCGCCGCCGGCGAGACGGTGTCAGCCGATGACGGCCTCCACCCGCACCACGGCGCCGGGAGCGCCGACCGGCACCAGGTTGCCGGCCACCGGCACGCCGTCCACCAGCAGTTCGGTGACGCGACCGGTCGCACCCTCGGCGCGGCGCACGCTGATCTCGTAGGTGGTGCCGCGGAACGACCGGGTCACCTCGAAGCCCGGCCAGCCGGCGGGCAGCACCGGGTCGATCCGCAGTCCCTCGAAGTCGGGCCGGACACCCAGGATCCACTGGGTGATCGCCACGAAGTTCCACGCCGCGGTGCCGGAGAGCCACGAGTTCTTCGCCTCGCCGTGGGTGGGCGCGTCCTTGCCGGCGATCATCTGGGCGTAGACGTACGGCTCGCAGCGGTGCACCTCGCTGATCTCCTCCCGGGCGGACGGGTTGAGCCGCCGGTAGTAGTCGAAGGCGCGGTCGCCGTTGCCCACGATCGCCTCGGCGATCATGATCCACGGGTTGGTGTGGCAGAAGATGCCGGCGTTCTCCTTGTATCCCGGCGGGTACGACGAGATCTCCCCCAGCTCGATGCGGTAGCTGGAGTAGGCCGGCTGCTGGAGCACGATGCCGTGCGGGGTGGCGAGCCGTTCCGCCACGCTGTCCAGCGCCCGCTGGGCCAGGCCGTCGTCGATGCCGACACCGCCGAGGATGCACATGCCCTGCGGCTCGATGAAGATCTGCCCCTCGTCGTTCTCCCCCGAGCCGATCACGTTGCCGTAGAAGTCGTAGGCCCGGCGGAACCAGGCGCCGTCCCAGCCGTGCTCGGCGACGCTGCCGGCCATCTTCTCCGCGGCCGCCCGGAAGTAGACCTCCTCGCTGTCGCGCCCGAGCAGCCCGGCGATCCCGGCGAGCTCCTTGGCGGCGAGCACGAACTGGCCGGCGATGAAGACCGACTCGGCGACCCCGCCGGTGGCGTTCTCGGTGGTCTGGAACGGCTCGCCCGGGGTGTCCGAGAAGCAGTTCAGGTTGAGGCAGTCGTTCCAGTCGGCGCGCCCGATCAGCGGCAGCCCGTGCGGGCCGAGCCGCTCCAGGGTGTAGCGCAGCGACCGGCGCAGGTGCTCGTAGAGCGGGACCTCGCTGCCGGGCTCGTTGTCGAACGGCACCGGCTCGTCGAGCAGCGCCAGGTCACCGGTCTCCTTCAGGTACGCCGCGACGCCGAGGATCAGCCACAGCGGGTCGTCGTTGAAGCCCTCGCCGATGTCGTTGTTCCCGCGCTTGGTCAGCGGTTGGTACTGGTGGTAGGCGCCGCCGGTCTCCTTCTGGGTGGCGGCGATGTCGAGGATCCGCTCGCGGGCCCGCTCGGGGACCATGTGCACGAAGCCGAGCAGGTCCTGGTTGGAGTCGCGGAAACCCATGCCGCGGCCGATGCCGGACTCGTAGAACGACGCGGACCGGCTCATGTTGAACGTGACCAGGCACTGGTA
Source organism: Actinoplanes sp. NPDC024001 (assembly GCF_040638955.1). Lineage (NCBI taxonomy): Bacteria > Bacillati > Actinomycetota > Actinomycetes > Micromonosporales > Micromonosporaceae > Actinoplanes > Actinoplanes sp. NPDC024001. Next base: position 79,153 of record NZ_JBEZZB010000006.1, on the reverse strand, counting down.
CGCGTTCCACACGTTGACCATCCGGTCGGTGTCGCCGTCGGGGGTGCGCACGCGCAGCCCGCCGAGCAGCCGGTCCCAGTACTCCTTGAGGGCGGTGAGGCCCTGCTCCACGGTCTCCGGGCGCAGCCAGCGGTCGATCACCGGCCGGACCAGCGTCTTGTTCAGCGTCTGCGAGCCGGGGTCGAACTTGGCGTCGCGGGGGTTCTCCGCGTACCCCAGCAGGAAGACGACCTCGCGGGTCTCGCCGGCCGCGAGCGAGAGGCGCACGTGGTGGCTGCCGATCGGCTGCCAGCCGTGCGCGATCGAGCCGGCGGCCGAGCCGCGCTCGACCGCGGCCGGCCGGTCCCATCCCCGGTACGCCCCGAGGAACGCCTCGCGCGAGGTGTCGAACCCGGCGAGCGGCTCGGAGCAGGCGAAGTACGCGAAGTGGTCGCGCCGCTCCCGGTACTCCGTCTTGTGGTAGATCACGCCGTCGACCACCTCGACCTGGCCGGTCGAGAAGTTGCGCTGGTAGTTGGTGGCGTCGTCCTGCGCGTCCCAGAGGCAGAACTCGATCGAGGAGAAGAGCGACAGCTCGGCGGGGGTGTCGCGGTGGTTGGTCACCCGGACCCGCCACACCTCGAGAGTCTCGCCGAGCGGCGCGAAATAGAGCGTCTCGGCCCGGATGCCGCCGCGCGAGGAGGCGATCTTCGTGTACGACAACCCGTGCCGGCACTCGTAGTCGTCGAGCTCCCGCTCCGGGGTCGGCTGCCAGGTCGGCGACCAGTAGTCGCCGGTCGCGTCGTCGCGGACGTAGACGTAGCGGCCGCCGACGTCGAGCGGGGCGTTGTTGTAGCGGTACCGGGTCAGCCGGCGCAGCCGGGCGTCACGGTAGAACGAGTACCCACCCCCGGTGTTGGAGACGATGCCGAAATAGGCCTCGGTGCCGAGGTAGTTGATCCACGGCAGCGGAGTGTCCGGCCGCTCGATCACATACTCGCGCTGATCGTCGTCGAAGTGCCCGTAGCGCAAAAGGTCCTCCCCGGTGGCGGGTGGGCCGGTCCGGCGCCGCGCCGCCCGGCGTATGGGAGCGCTCCCATATGGCGCTCATTTTACCGGCTGAAAGCGCTTTCCGGACCCGTCGATCAGGCCAATCCCGCCGAAACTTTCGCGCCCCACTCGGAACCGCCCCGTCCGAATCCAACAAGCCCAGCTGACCACCAGCGCTGCCCGAAGGGCCGCGAGACAGCACTGGGCGCCAGCCGGCCAACGCGGCTGACCACCAGCGCCGCCTCAAGGGCCGCGAGACAGCACTGGGCGCCAGCCGGCCAACGCGGCTGACCACCAGCGCCGCCGCAAAGGCCGCGAGACAGCACTGGGCGCCAGCCGGCCAACGCGGCTGGCGCCCAGGCTGGTCAGCGGGTCGTCACGGGGTCCAGGGGCTGACGACGTTCCAGCTGCTGTCGGCGGAGAGGGTCTGCGGACGTTCGTACCCGGTGCCGTTGCCCGCGGCGATGTAGGCCTGCGAGTCGAAATGCCGCAGGTAGCGGCCCGGGAAGTTGACCGACTCGAAGGTCACGCCGGTGCCGCCCAGGCCGGGACGCGTACAGAAGGTGGCGTCGCCGGCGAAGAGCGCCGAGCCGTCATTGGCCGCAAGCCGGATCCGGCTGCCCGCGTGCCGCAGATACTGGCCGGGGACGTTGACCGACTCGAAGGAGTAGCAGGACGAGTCGGCCAGCCCGCGCCGCAGCGTGAACGTCGCGTCGGCCTTCAGCAGGGCCGCCGAGCCGGCGTTCACCACCTCGGTCCAGCCGAGACTGTCGGCGTGCCGCAGGTAGCGGTCGGTGTAGCCCCAGGTGGTGACCTGCAGCGAGCGCCGGACGTCGAACGGCAGGATCACCGAGCTGCGCCACAGCGCCGGGTTCGCGACGTTCCAGGTGGCGTCCGCGGCGAAGGACCCACCGGTGTTCGCGTCGATGCGTACCTGCTCGTTGGCGTGCCGCAGATACTGACCCGGCTGGTTGGCAGCCTCGAAGGAGACACCACCGGCGGCCAGACCGGGCCGCGCGCACCAGGTCGCGTCGGCGGCGAACGAGCCGCCGGTGTCGGCGTCGATCCGCACCACGCTGTTCGCGTGCCGCAGGTAGCGGCCCGGCAGGTTCACCGACTCGAAGGAGTAACAGCGCGGGTCGGAAAGACCCGCGACGGTGCGGAACGAGGCGTCCTGCCGCGCCGCGTCTCCACTGATCACATCGGTACGGGCCAGCGAGCTCGCGTGCCGCAGGTGCCGGTCGGTGTACCCGGGTGTGGTCACCTGGAACGACCGCACGTGCCCGAGGGTGAGCGGCGCTGCCGCGTTCTGGTTGCGGGACGCCCGGATCAGGTTGGTCAGCGCGGTGCGCACCTGGTTGGTGTCGACCTTCTGGATCCGCCGGTCGTACGTGTAGAGCCCGTTGTACTCGCCCTCCACATCGGTGATCTCGGTGTAGACGAAGCCGGACAGCCCCTTGCTGGTGAGCAGCCGCTCCGAGTCCCGGATCATCCCGGTGAACCGGTCGTTGAGCTGCGCGTTGCTCGACATCTGCTCGTAGGCGAAGAACTGCCCGTTGGGGCTGTACTCGTGCCCGGGGGTGCGCAGCCCCAGGCCACCGAACTCACCGAGGATCGACGCCCGGGTCGACGAGGGTGAAGGCGCGTCCGGCCCGGTGTACATGTGCCAATCGATCATGTCACCGGTTCCCGGGTCACCCTTCGAGGCGCAGCAGTTGAAGCCGCTGTGCGGGTTCATCAGCCGGGTCGGGTCGTAGTTCTCGAGCATCGTGGTGACCCGCTGGGTCTCGGCCAGGCTCCACTCCCCCCAGCCCTCGTTGAACGGCACGTAGGTGACCACCGACGGGAACGCCCGGTGCTCGTCGACGATCTCCCGGGCCTCGGTCTCGAACTGGGCGATCTGCGCGGCCGTCTTGGTGTCGTCGCCGCCGGACGGGATGTCCTGCCAGACCAGCAGGCCGAGCCGGTCGGCGTGGTAGTACCAGCGGGCCGGTTCCACCTTGATGTGTTTGCGGACCATGTTGAAGCCCAGGTCTTTGTGCTTCTGGAGGTCGAAGGCGAGGGCCGCGTCGGTGGGCGCGGTGTAGACCCCGTCGGGCCAGTAGCCCTGGTCCAGGGTGCCGGCGTGGAAGACGAACTCGCCGTTGAGGGTGGGCCGCATGACGCCGTTGACCAGCTTCTTGCCCACCTCGCGCATGCCGAAGTAACTGGTCACCTGATCGACGGTGCCGGCGCCGTTGCGCAGGCTGACCCGCAGGTTGTAGAGGAACGGGTCGTCGGGTGACCAGCGGCGCGCGTTGGGCACCGGAACGGTGAAGTCGGTGAAGCCACCGGTGGCGGATCCGACCACGGTGCTGCCGTTCAGGGCCTCGGCGAAGACGCTGTGGCCGCTCACGTTGCCGCGAGTGAAGACCCGCACCCGCACCGTGTTCGCCGTGATGTTCGGGTAGATGTCGACCGAGTAGATCGAGGAGACCGGGGTCGGCTCCAGCCAGACGGTCTGCCAGATGCCGCTGGACGGGGTGTAGAAGATGCCGCCCGGGTTGTTCACCTGCTTGCCGGCCGGCTGTTCCTCGCCGCGGCCGTTGGTGGGGTCGTAGACCCGGACCACGATCTCGTTGGTGCCGCCGTTGAGCTGCGGCGTGATGTCCACCTCGAAGCGGTCGTAACCGCCCCGGTGGGTGGTCACCTGGGTGCCGTTGATCCAGACGGTGGCCTCGTAGTCGACCGCGCCGAAGTGCAGTTGCACCCGGCGGCCGGTCCAGCCGGCCGGGACGGTGAAGGTCCGCCGGTAGAACATCAGGTCGCGGTTGTCGTTGCGCATGATTCCGGAGAGCGCGGACTCCACCGGGTACGGAACGTTGATCCGCTCCGGCAGTGTCTGCCCGAGCGGCGGGGCGGCGTTGCGGTTGACGTTGCCGGCGCTGTCGGTCGCCGGGTTGAGGAACTGCCATTCGCCGTTCAGCGACTGCCAGTCCGGCCGGGTCATCTGCGGCCGCGGGTATTCCGGGAGCGGGTTCGCGGTGTTGACCTGGCTGGTCCAGGGCGTGGACAGCGGCGGGGTCTTGGGGACTACGGCGGAGGCGGGCGCGGCGGTGGCGACCACGCCGGCGGCGGCCAGGGTGAGAGCGGCGAGGGCACGGGCGATGAGGTGGCGCATCGAACTCCTCCCGAAACCAGCAAAGCCAAACGGCATCGCTCAGGGTCGAACACATTCACCCATCGGCCATCGCCATCTGTCAATACAGTTCACGATTCCCGGAACCGGGCGGTTTTGCCGCTGCGTGCGCAACGCCGTGCCGAGCGCGCCGACGTGGTGCATGCTCTGCACAATGAGCACCGACCTCGCCGCCCTGGAAGCCGCCCGCCACCGCATTCGCGACACCCACCTGCGCCCGGTCGAGGACCGGCCGGCGTCGACCGCCCGCGGGCTGCACCACACCGCCCTGATCAGCAGCGACGTCGAGCGGACCGTCCGCTTCTATCAGGGCCTGCTCGGTTTCCCGCTCACCGAGCTGATCGAGAACCGCGACTACCCCGGCTCCTCGCACTTCTTCTTCGACATCGGCAACGGCAACCTGCTCGCCTTCTTCGACCTGCCCGGCCTCGACCTGGGGCCCTACGCCGAGGTGCTCGGCGGGCTGCACCACATGGCCATCTCGATGGAGCCGGAACGCTGGGACGAGATCGTCGCGCGCCTGGCCGAGGCCGGTGTCGAGCACACCGTGCACAGCGGGGTGTCGGTCTACTTCCAGGACCCGGACGGCGCCCGCATCGAGCTGATCGCCGACCCGCTCGGCGAGATGTACGGCACCAAGGTGCTCTAGGCCCGGAACTGCCGCCGGACGATGGTGACGGCCAGCGGCGCCGCGAGCAGCCCGAAGACGATGAGCCACCAGTTCCGTTCGACGACGGCCTCGACCAGCAGGTAGAGCCACCAGCCGAACAGGACCACGGTGCCGATCCGGGCGGCGGTCCGGCTGCGCCACCACGGGCCCTTCCGGACCGGCTCGCCCGCGGCGAGCTCGCGAGCGTACGCGTCGATGGAGGGGAACTCCTCGGACGGGCGGACACCGGCCTCGGTGACGTGCGCCCGGGTCTCGGCCACCAGCTCGGCCGCGCGCTCGGACGGCACGTCGAAACGCCCCACCAGCACGGCGTGCAACCGGACGAACCAGGCGTGCGAGTCACTCGGATCGGTCTCCGCCGGACCGGGCGCCGCCGGGGCGGAATCGGTCACCGGCTTGCCGTCCGGCTGGGTCAGCCGCCAGCAGGCGAACAGCGAGACGCCGCCGAGAAGCAGCACCGGAAGGCTGCCGATCCGGGTCTCCGGCAGCAGGACGAGGGCCGCGAAGCCGGCGGCGCCCAGCACGCCGGCGACGGCGAAGGCCCACGGCGCCAGGCGCGGATGGCCGGCGGCCCGCAGCGCTCCCGGAGCGCTGATGACGGCGAGGAAGGCCAGGACGAGCACCACGGCGCCGACCACCACGTTGAGGACGAGCGGCATGGTCAGACCACGGTTCGCCCAGGCGCCCAGCAGCGCGATCAGGACACCGAAGGTCGCGACCACGAAAAGCCCGTCGGTCAGGTGGTCGTAGGGGGTCTTACCCTCGGCGTCCCGCCCGGCCAGCAGCTCCGGGTTGGCGGCGGCCACGTCGGCCGCGAACTGCTCGGGCGCGCCCAGCACCTCCCGCGCGTCCCCACCGGCCGCGGCGTGGTGCCCGCGGGCCTCCTCGATGAACGGCGTCGCCCGGTGGTAACCGATCCCGCGCTCCGCCAGCGCCCACCGGGCCTTGCCCTCCCAGTGGTCGAAAGAGCCGTAAAGATCATCAATCGCGGACATCATGCCTCCGTCGTCTGCTCAAGGAAGCGGCTCATGGTGTCCGCGAAGCGGCCCCAGGACTCGCGCTGCTCGGCCAGCCGCTCCCGGCCGGCCTGGGTGATCACATAGACCTTGCGACCGGGGCCACCCTGGCCCGCCTGCCAGCTCGACGCGACCACCGCGTCGGCCTCCATGCGGTTGAGCACGGGATAGAGCACGCCGCCGCGGATCGCCCCGAACCCCTGCTCGGCGAGGCGCTGGCCGATCGCATAGCCGTGCTGGTCACCCTCGGTGAGGGCGGCCAGCACGGCCAGCTCCAGCGCGGCCCGGACCCAGCCGGACTCGGCGTCCTGCGGCATGCTCAGCCTCCGACTAAACCCGATCATCAACTAGTCGAAAATTAGACTAGTGGAGCGGCGCGAGTCAACCGGAGGGGGTGTGAGGTCAGTCGGCGGGCAGCCAGACGCGCATGCCGGCCGGGCCACGGTTGGCCCAGGAATGGTAGGTGACCAGCGGAATCTCTCCCAGATCACTGCCGGCCACCCGCGGTGGCCCGGCCGCATAGGGCAGCTCACCCTCCGCTGCCACGATCCGCCGACCGCGTACGACAACACGGCCGCCCACCACCCGTGGCGGTGTCGCCGAGCTGATCCGCACCTCGTCGACACCCACCCCGTCGGGCAGGTCCACCGACTCGAGGGCGTACACCAGCGGGCCGCGCTCCACCGCGACGCACCCGCGCACCGCGTCGATCCGCGGGTCCGGATAGGTGAAGCGGGGCTCCATCGGCAGGCAGAGCAGCAGCTCGTCCCCCCGGCGCCAGCGGCGGCGCTCGGTCACGTACCCCGGCTCGACCTCCCAGGTGTGCCCGCCGACCGTGAGGGTCGCCCCGGTCCCGGCCCAGGCCGGGACCCGCAGCGACAGCGTCCACTCCTCGTCGGCGTCGGTGTCGATCCGCACCCGGATCTCGCCCTCGGCCGGGTAGCGCGTGGTGACCGTCAGCCGGCCGGCGACCGTGCCCGGCACGTACTGGTGCAACTGGATGCCGTCGTCGTCGGAGGTCGCGACGTAACCGGCCAGGCCGGCCACGGTGCGCGACACGTTGGTCGGGCAGCAGGAGACGTCGAACCACGGCGCGCGCACCGCCGCGATCGGGCGCGGATGCGGCCGGTCCGGGTCGGGCACCGGGCCGGGCACCCGCCGGTGCAGGGTGTTGGAGTAGAAGAACGCCCGCCCGTCGGCCCGCGGGGACGTGGCGATGACGTTGTAGAGCGTCCGCTCGATCAGATCGGCGGCGGCCGGGTCGCCGTGGGCGAGCAGCAGCCGCCAGGCCACCATCACCGAGCCGACCGCCGCGCAGGTCTCCGAGTACGCCCGGTCCGGCGGCAGCATGAAGTCCTCGCCGAACGCCTCGTCCAGGTGCCGTGAGCCGATGCCGCCGGTCAGGTAGACCCGCCGGGCCACGGTCCGCCGCCACTGGCCGGTCACCGCGTCGAGCAGCTCGCCGTCGCCGGTCTCGTCGGCGAGGTCGAGCGCACCGGCCGCCAGGTAGACGGCCCGCACCGCGTGCCCGCGGAACACCGTCGCCTCCCGGACCGGCACGTCGTCCAGGTAGTACTCGCGGCCCCACTCGTCGTCCGGCAGCACGGGCCGGCCGCGCCGCTCCACGAAGAGGCGGGCCTGCTCCAGGTAGCGCTGCTCGCCGGTGACCCGGTAGAGCTCGACCAGCGCCGGTTCGATCACCGGATGCCCGTCCACCGACGCGATGCCGTCGTCGCCGAAGGTCGCGCACACCAGGTCGGCGGCCCGGCAGGCGACCCGGACCAGCAGGTCGTCCGGATGCCCGGTCCGGGCACGCGCCACCGCGGCCTGGATCAGGTGGCCCAGGCAGTACAGCTCGTGGCCCATCGCCAGGTCGGACCAGCGGGGCGGCTGCCCGGGCCGGCCGAACCGGGTGTTCAGGTAGCCGTCCGGCGCCTGGGCCGCGGCGACCCGGGCCACGATCGCGTCGTACCGCTCGGCCAGCGCGCGGTCCGGGGCGCGGCCCAGCTCCCAGGCCATCGCCTCGAGGAACTTGTAGATCTCGCTGTCCGAGAACTCCCGGCCGCGGCGGTCCTGCGGTGCGGCGGAGAAATTGCCCAGCCAGCCGGCCCGCTCCAGCCAGTGGTCGATGTGCGGGATGATCGCCCGCCGGTTGCGGTCCTGGAGCTCGGCCCAGAAGCCGCCGGTGATGCTCACCTGGGCCGGGCTGAGCGGCCGCAGGCGGGACCGGTGGGGCGCCACCGGTCCGCCGGTCTGTGTCGTCTCGATCGTCATTGGTCACCCCTTGAGCGCGCCGGACATGAAACCGCGGATGTACTGCCGCTGGAGGGCCAGGAAGAGCAGGACGCACGGAAGCGCCAGGACGACCACGCCGGCCTCGGTGGCGCCGTAGTCGATGATTCCCATGACCTGCTGGCGCAGGTTGGCGACGGCGAGCGGCAGGGGCGCCTTGTCCGCGTCGCTGATCAGCACGAGCGGGGTGATGAAGTCGTTCCACGCCGCGAGGAAGGCGAACAGGCCGACCGTGACCAGGCCGGGCCGGACCGCCGGGAGCATCACGTTCAGCAGCGCCCGGACCGAGCCGCAGCCGTCGACCAGCGCGGCCTCCTCCAGTTCGGCCGGCACCGCCTCGAACGAGATCCGCATCATGAAGGTGGCGAACGGCAGCTGGAACATGGTGAGCACCAGGGCCAGCCCGAGCAGCGAGTTCTGCAGCCCGATCCGGTTGAGCAGCACGTAGAGCGGGATCAGCAGGGTCGCGTACGGAACCATCAGGATGGCGAGGGTGAGCAGGAACAGCGCGTTCTTGCCGGGGAACCGGAAGCGGGCGAAGGCGTAACCGCCGAGCAGCGAGACGGTGAGCGTGAACAGCACGGTCAGCCCGGAGACGATGACGCTGTTGAGCAGGTACTGCCAGATGCCGGCCTGATAGCCGGCGAGGGTGCCGTAGTTGGCGAAGCCCCAGCCGTCGGTCTGCGCGGTGCCGCCCTGCGGGGAGACCGAGGCGAACCCGGCCCAGAGCAGGGGGAACAGGAAGAGCAGCGCCAGCGCGCCGGTGAACACGTAGTAGGGCATCCGCCGCATCAGCTCTCCTTCCCGCGCAGCCAGCGGAACTGGCCGGCGTTGAGCAGCAGCAGCGCGCCGAGCACCATGATCGACAGAGCCGCGGCGAGGCCGAGGTCGTTGCCGCCGGCGAACGCGGCGTTGTAGATGAGCTGGACGATCGTCACCGTGCTGTTGTCCGGGCCGCCCTTGGTGAGGATGAAGAACTGGTCGAAGGCGAGCAGCGACCCGGTGACACAGAGGATCGTGCAGAGCGCGAGCGAGGAGCGCAGCAGCGGCAGCGTGACCGAGCGGAAGGTGCGCCAGCGGCCGGCGCCGTCCATCTCGGCCGCCTCGTAGACGTCGGCGGAGATGCCCTGCAGCGCGACCAGCAGCAGGAGCATGTAGAAGCCGGCGAAGCGCCAGACGATCAGGGCGACCGTGGACCAGAGCGCCCGGTCCGGGGTGCCCAGGAACGAGTCGATGCCGAGGAAGCCGAGCGGGCTGCTCTGCGGCGAGTAGAGCGCGTAGAACAGCAGCGACGCCGAGGCCAGGCCGAGCGCGCTGGGCACCAGGATCGCGGTCCGCAGGAAGGCGGTCCACCGGGTCGCCTCCTGCACGAGCAGGGCCAGCCCGAGGGCCAGCCCGATCAGCAGCAGCGTGGTGATCACCGTGTACTTCACGGTGAACCAGACCGCCGGCCAGAACAGCCGCTGGTCGAGGGCGTCGACGAAGTTCTCCGGCGCGTTCAGGCCGCGGTTGCCGGCGAACAGGCCCCAGTCGGAGACCGACATCTGGGCGACCAGCAGCACCGGTACGGCGAAGAACACCAGCACGAACAGGGCGGTCGGCGTCGCGTACGCCCAACCGGTGAGTGCCTGGTGCCGGCGCCGGCGTGGCATGCGGGTCGCCCCCGGCGCTGCCGGGGGCGACTGTTGCAGTGTCGCGGTCACTGGCCGAGGACCTCGGTGATCGCGGTGTTTCCGGCCGCCGGGTCGGTGCCTCCGCTGAAGATCTGATCGCGGAAGAGGGCGACCCACGGGCTGCCGGCCGCGTTGTAGGCCTGCTGGAAGTTCTTCGCCACCGGCGTCTTGCTGGCCGGCGCGGCGGCCACCTCGTTGATCGCCAGCACCCGGGGGTCCTTGCGCGAGTGCTCGTTGTCGGCGAGGTCGGAGCGCGACACCACGGTGTTGTTCGCCGCCAGCACGTTGACCTGGGCCTGTTCGGACATCATCCAGGAGAGGAAGTTCCACGCCTGGGCGGCCTTGCCGGAGTCCTTGGAGATGCCGATGCCGTCGCCGCCGACGAAGGTGGACGCGCCACCGCTGACGCCGGAGAGCGGGGTGACGCCGACCTTGACCGTCTTGTCGGCGGTCTGCAGCAGGGTCGCCGGGTACGGCATCACGCCGATCTTGCCCTGCTGGAAGCCGGCCACCCAGGTCGCGCCGGTCTCGTCCCGGCTGGACGGGTCGACCGCCCCGGCGCTCCACAGCTCCCGCCAGGTCGAGTAGACCTCCTTCGCCGCCGGTCCGGCCAGCAGCGCCTCGGTGCCCTCCGGGTTCATCACCTCCTCGCCGGAGGCCCAGATCATCGGGAACCAGGTGAAGACCCCGCAGCCACCGCAGTTGCCGCCGAAGGAGCTGCCGTAGACGCCCTTCCTGTTGAGCTTCTGGACGGCGAGGGCGTGCTCCTTGAACTCGGCCAGGCTCGCCGGGCCCTTCTCCGGGTCGAGGCCGGCCTCGCGGTAGAGGTCCTTGTTCCAGAACATCACCGACAGGTCGAGCACGAACGGCAGGACGTAGCGCTTGCCGTCCAGCGTCCCGGCGTCCAGGTGACCTTTGTTGATCTTGTCGACGTAGGGCAGCTCGCTGATCTGCTGGGTGAGGTCGGCGAACAGGCCGGCGTCGGTCCAGTTCGGCACGTAGACGATGTCCGCGGCGAACAGGTCGGGCAGGTCGCCGCTGCCCGCCGCGGCGCCGACCTTCGCCACGTAGTCGTCGTTCGGCACGATGGTCAGGGCGACCTGGTTCTTGTGCGACTTGTTGTACGCGTCGACGAGCAGCTTGGCCTGCGCCTCCAGCGGGGCGCGGGTCCACAGGGTCAGCTTGGCGCCGTCGTCGGCGCCCTCGGCGCCGCCGGTGTCGACGGAACCGCTGTTCTCCTCGGAGCTCCCGCCACAGGCGGCCAGGCCGGCCGTGAGGACGACGGCCAGGGCGGCGGCTATCACGCGTCGTTTTCCGATCATGGACTCTTCTCCTGATCCGTGCGGCGCCCCTTTCTGGATCCCGTCAACCGGAGCGCGTCGATGAAGCCCGAAAACGCTTTCCGAACGTAACCTGCGTCACATCGACGGTCAAGAGTGGCCGGCGCGTTACGGTGTGTCCCTGACGACGCGAGAACGGGAGGAACCCGGGTGACCTCGACGGAGCCGCATGCGACCGGCAGGCCCGCCACCCTGCACGACGTGGCCCGGCTGGCCGGCGTCTCGATCGCCACCGCGTCCAAGGCGCTCAACGGGCGAAAACATGTTTCGGCCGCGACCCGGGCCGAGGTGCTGCAGGCGGCCGGGCTGCTGGCGTACACGCCGAACACGCTCGCCCGGGGCCTGGTCGCCGGCCGCACCGGCATGGTCGGGCTGCTCACCTCCGACCTGGAGGGCCGCCTGTCCATCCCGATCCTGATGGGGGCGGAGGACGCGTTCGGCGCCGACCGGACCAGCGTGCTGCTCTGCGACGCGCGCGGCGACGCGATCCGCGAGGGCCACCACCTGCGCACGCTGCTCAGCCGCCGGGTCGACGGGCTGATCGTGGTGGGGGCGCGGCCCGACCCGCGGCCGTCGATCGGGCGGGACCTGCCGGTGCCGGTGGTGTACGCGTACGCGCCCTCGGCGGACCCCGGCGACCTCTCACTGGTCAGCGACAACGTGAGCGCCGGGCGGATGGCGATCGAGCACCTGGCGGAGCTGGGGCGGCGCACGATCGCGCACATCACCGGCGATCCGACGTACGGGGCGGCGCAGGACCGGGCGAAGGGCGCGCTCGCCGAACTGGCCGACCGCGGCCTGCCGCTGGCCGGTGACCGGGTCTACTTCGGTGCCTGGTCCGAGGCGTGGGGGCGCAGCGCCACCCGGATGCTGCTGGCCCAGCACGTCGCGGTGGACGCGGTCTTCGCCGGCTCGGACCAGATCGCCCGCGGGGTGATCGACGCCCTGCACGGTGCGGGGCTGGAGGTGCCGCGCGACGTGGCGGTGATCGGCTTCGACAACTGGGAGATCTTCACGACCAGCTCGCGGCCGCCGCTGTCCAGCATCGACATGAACCTGGAGAACCTCGGCCGGGTCGCCGCCGAACGCCTGGCCGCCGCCTTCGACGGCGCGCTCGGCTCGGGCGTCGAGCAGCTCCCCTGCCGGCTGATCCCCCGCGAGTCCACCGTCCCGGGATAGTCAGGCAGGCGGCGGTCCGGCAGACGCCGCCCCTGATACGCCGGTTCCTGCCGCCTGGTCACTGGTTCCTCCGATGTGCCGGTTGCCTGCCGACCATGCAAGCACCGCAATCCATGGCTGAGCTGTGACCGTCCGGGATCAGCGCCACCACCACCGGTGGCGGCCGGCCGGCCCGTAACTTGCATCCCCACCACGGCGATCGATCTCCGGTAGGGTCGGGCGCATCGCGTGACGTCGATACGGGGAGATGGGCTGTGAGCGACGAACTGGCGCCCCCCGGGCTGGACACCTCGAAGGCGCATCCGGCCCGCCGCTACAACTACTGGCTCGGCGGCAAGGACCACTTCGCCGCCGATCGCGAGTCCGGCGACATGCTGGAGCAGGCCCACCCCACGGTGCGGCTCACCGCCCGGGAGAATCGGGCCTTCCTGCAGCGGGCCGTGCACTACCTGGCCGCCGAGGCCGGCATCGACCAGTTCCTGGACATCGGCACCGGGCTGCCCACCGCCGACAACACCCACGAGGTCGCGCAGCGCATCAACCCGCGCTCCCGGGTGGTCTACGTGGACAACGACCCGATGGTCGGCGTGCACGCCCGGGCGCTGCTCACCAGCACTTCCGAGGGCCGCACCTGTTACCTGGAGGAGGACCTGCGCAACCCGGCCGAGATCCTCGGGCACCCGCAGCTCAAGGAGGTCCTCGACCTCGACCGGCCGGTGGCGCTGATCCTGGTCGCGGTGCTGCACTTCATCCCCGACCACGAGCAGGCCCGCTCGATCGTCAGCCGGCTCGTCGACGCGCTGCCCTCCGGCAGTTGCCTCGCCGCCTCGCACTTCACCCTCGACTTCACCCCGCCGGAGCAGGCCGCCGTCGCCCGCGACTGGATCGCCAAGGGCCGGGCCGACGCGTTCCCGCGCAGCCGCGAGGAGTTCGGCGAGTTCTTCGCCGGCCTGGAGCCGGTCGGGCCGGGCATCGTGCCGGTCGCCGAGTGGATGTCGCCGGTGCCGGCCGCCCAGCGGCCGACACCGGCGCAGATCGCCATCTACGGCGCGGTGGGCCGCAAGCCCTAGAAAAGCGCGGAGTACGCGTTGAGCGCCGGCTGCCCGCCGAGGTGGGCGTAAAGCACCGTGGAGTCGCCCGGGATCTCCTCCCGGGCGACCAGGTCGATCAGGCCGGCCATCGACTTGCCCTCGTAGACCGGGTCGGTGACCATGCCCTCGGTGCGGGCGGCCAGCCGCATCGCCTCCAGGGTCGACTCGTCGGGGATGCCGTAGATCCCGGCGTGATAGCGGTCGTCGAGAATGATCTCGTCCTCGGTCAGGTCGCGCTCCAGGCCGATCAGCGAGGCGGTCGCGCGGGCGATCCGGGCCACCTGGTCGCGGGTCTCGGCGGGCTTGGCCGAGCCGTCGATGCCGATCACCCGGCGCGGCGACCCGGCGGCGGCGAACCCGGCGATCATGCCGGCCTGGGTGCTGCCGGTCACCGAGCAGACGATGATGGTGTCGAAGAAGACGCCGAGCTGCCGCTCCTGCTCGATCACCTCGAACGCCCAGTTCGCAAAACCGAGACCGCCGAGGCGGTGGTCGGAGGCGCCGGCCGGAATCGCATAGGGCACTCCCCCGCCGGCGGTCACCTCGGCGAGGGCGGCTTCCCAGCTCTCCTTGAAGCCGATGCCGAAACCGGCTTTCACCAGCCGCACGTCGGCGCCGGCGAGCCGGCTGATCAGGATGTTGCCGACCTTGTCATAGACGCTGTCCGGCCAGTCGACCCAGCTCTCCTGCACCAGCACGCACTTGAGGCCGGTGGCGGCGGCGACCGCGGCCACCTGGCGGGTGTGGTTGGACTGCACGCCGCCGATCGAGACCAGGGTGTCGGCGCCCTGCGCGAGGGCGTCGGCCACCAGGTATTCCAGCTTGCGGGTCTTGTTGCCGCCGTAGGCGATGCCGGAGTTGCAGTCCTCCCGTTTCGCCCAGACCTCGGCGCCGCCCAGATGGCGGGTGAGGCGGTCGAGGCGGTGCACCGGGGACGGGCCGAACAGCAGCGGATGGCGGGGGAAGTCAGCGAGAGGCATGCGGGGCTCCTAAAGGTCGACGCTGTGGTGCAGGTGGCCCCAGATCTCCGCGTTCACCGCGAGGGCGCGCGCCGGGTCGTCGGCGGCCAGGGCTTCGATCAGGTCGTCGTGCAGCCGCACGGAGCGGGACGCCTGCGGGGAGGTGAACAGGAGGCGTTCGGCACGTCGCACCAAAGGGGTGTATCTCTCGACGGTGCCGGCGGCCGCGGCATTGCCGTAGGCCGCGAGGGGGATCGCGTGCACGTCGTCGTCGGCGGCGAGAGCCGCCTCGACGTCGCCCGCGGCGACAGCGGCGGCGAACCGGGCGTTGGCCTCGCGCATGGCGCCGAGCTGGGCGGCGGTGAGCTTGCCGGTCGCGTGGCGCACGGCCAGGTCGTGCATCGCGCCCAGGACGGCGGCGGCGTCCTCCACCTCCTTGGCGACGACCTCGGTGACCCGGGTGTAGCTCTGCGGCTTGGTCTCGACCAGGCCCTCGCCGGTCAGGCGGGCGATCGCCTCGCGGATCGGCGCCCGGGAGAGGCCGAGCCGCTCGGCCAGCTCGTCGGGGCGCAGCGCGGCGCCGGGCGCGAGCGTGCCGTCGACGATGGCGCCGCGGATCCGCTGGTAGGCGGCGTCGCGCAGCAGGTGCCGTCCAATGCTCTCCACAACTGAAATGTTAGATGTCAACCACAGAAGATCACAAGAGCCGGGCGCACCCGCCTAGCGTCAGGACGTGATCGGACGGGCGGCGGTGCTGACCCACCGCGACACCCGCGACGCGGTGCTCGGCCTGCTTCCCACGGCGGCCGCGCTGACCGTGGCGTCCTGGCTGCTCGCCGGCCTGGACCTGGGGCCGTGGTGGGTGGGGTTCGCGGTCGCCGTCGTGGTGGCGGTGGCGGATGGGCTGACCCGGCCGGTGCTGCGGCTGCTGGCCCGCTGGTGCGGCGCGGTCGCCGCGATGATCCTCGGCGTGGCCACCCAGGTCCTGATCGTCGGCATCGCGCTGACCCACGCCCCGCAGGTCCGGGTCGACGGGTGGACCACCGTGCTGGCCACGTTCGGCGTGGTCGGGGTCGTCTCGGTCGTGGTGACCTGGATGCTCGGCGTCAACGACAGTTCCTACCTGGTCGCCGACCTGCTGCGCCGGGCCCGCCGGCAGGCCACCGCGCCGGCGCCGGGCACCCCGGCCGGGCTGGTCGTGGTGCAGGTCGACGGGCTGCCCTATCCGCTGCTGCGGCACGGCATCACGAGCGGCATCCTGCCGACGCTGTCCCGCTGGGTGCGCTCCGGCAGCCACGACGCCGTCGCGTGGTGGGCGCGGGTGCCGTCGACCACCCCGGCCAGCCAGGCCGGGCTGCTGCACGGCACCAGCGACGGCATCCCGGCGTTCCGCTGGTACGAGCGCTCCCTCGGCCGTCTCGTGGTCGCCAACCGCCCCGCCGACGCCGAGCTCATCGAGAAGCGGGCCTCCGACGGGCACGGCCTGCTCGCCGGTGGTGGGGTCAGCATCTCCAACATGTTCAGCGGCGACGCGGCCACCGCGCTGATGGTGATGAGCCGGGCCGGCCGGCGCGGCGGCCTCGGACCGGGCGGTGACTACCTGCGGTTCTTCGCCCGGCCGTTCATCCTGGTGCGGTCCCTGGTGCTGACCGTCGGCGAGATCGTGAAGGAGATCTACCAGGGCCGGCAGCAGCGGATGCGCGGCATCGAGCCGCGGATCCACCGGCACGGTTCCTATCCGCTGCTGCGCGGGCTGACCAACGTGCTGCTGCGCGACCTCAACGTGGCACTGGTCGCCGAGCACATGATGCGCGGCGCGCCGGTGATCTTCGTGGACTTCGTGGACTACGACGAGATCGCCCACCACGCCGGGGTGGCGCGGCCCGAGTCGATGGACGCGCTCGCGGGCGTCGACCGGGTGCTCGGCACCCTCGAGCAGCTCGCGGCGGCGGCGCCCCGGGCGTACCGGTTCGTCGTCCTCTCCGACCACGGGCAGAGTCAGGGGCCGACGTTCCGGCAGCTCTCCGGGCGGACGCTGGAGGACGCCGTACGCGCTCATCTGAAAATGCCGGCGCCGGCGACGCTCACCGCGACCGACGACGTGGAGGGCTGGGGCCCGGTGAACGCCCTGCTCGCCGACCTGCTGGGGACCGGCGGCCCGGTCGGGCGCTGGGCCCGGCGGCGCTCCACCGGGCCGCGCGGCGGCATGCTGGTCGGCCCGCCGGACGCCGCGCAGAGCGGCAGCGGCAAGGACCTCGTGGTGGTCGGCTCCGGCAACCTCGGCCTGATCTGGTTCCCCCGGCTGCCCGAGCCGGTCACCCTGGAGGACCTGCAGGAGCACTTCCCCGGCCTGGTTCCCGGCCTGCTCAGCGAGCCGGGCATCGCCTTCCTGGTGGCCGGCAGCGCCCGCGGGCCGCTCGCGATCGGCCCGCGCGGCATCCATCTGCTGGCCGAGGGCACGGTGCAGGGTGAGGACCCGCTCGCGCCCTTCGGGCGGCGGGCGGCCGGCGATCTGCTGCGGGTGGCGGGCATGGAGAACACCCCCGACCTGTACGTGCACTCCACGCTCGACCCGAACACCGACGAGGTGCACGCGTTCGAGGAGCTCGTCGGCTGCCACGGCGGGCTGGGCGGCGGGCAGAACCAGCCGATCCTGGTGCACCCGCACGACTGGCCGGTCGACGCCGACCTGCTCGACGACGGTGAGCTCTACGGCGCGGAGGCGGTGCACCGTCAGCTCGTCCGCTGGCTGGAACGGGCCGGGCTGCGCGGCTAGGACCGGTGGCGCAGGTGCCGGGTCAGCAGCAGCATCGCGACCCCGCCGATGATCAGGGCGAACCCGGCGAGCAGCACCGCCACCGAGGAACCGCCGGTGACCGGGACCTTCCCGGGGGCCGCGGCCGGCGCCGACGGTCCGGGTTCCGGTTCGGCCGGGACCACCACGGTCGACGGCGCGTTCGCCTCGGCACCGGGCCGGCCGGACGCCGTCGGGTCGCCCGTCACCCGCGCCTGATAGGTGTGCCGGCCCCGGGCGATGTCCTCGGCGCTCAGGTGATAGCTCCCGGACACGCAGGTCATCGACCTGCCCGGGGCCAGTTCGGTGGCCGGGCAGGTGACCGCGGCGGGCAGGCCGGCGACCTTGACGTTCACCAGCGTGACGTTGCCGGTGTTGGTGACCACCACGGTCGAGACGACCTCGTCGCGGATGCTGAGCTTCCCGTCGCCGTCGGTGTCGGACCAGGCCGCCTTCTGCGCGGCGGCCAGCTTCGGGCGGGGCACGGCGACCGGCACGGAGGCCCGCGCCGGCGTGGACGAGACGGCCCGGCTGTCGCCGGACCAGACGCCGCGGGCGGTCGCCCTGGCCACGATCGCGCGGCCCGCGTCCGTCTCGGCCTGACTGACCCGGTACGGACGGTCAGCGGTGCAGTCCGTCCGGGCGCCCACCGCGAGCCGGGTGTCGAGGCAGGTGACCGAGCCGGCGCGCGGGTCGTCCACGGTGACGTCGCGGACGGTGACGTTGCCGGTGTTGGTGACCGTGTAGCGGTACCGGATGGCGCCACCGGCCTGGACCGCGCTCGGCTCGGCGGCGATCGAGACACCGGCCGACATGGTCAGGGTCAGGCTCGGGCGACCCGCCACCACGCCGAGCGCCGACCAGAACGGGCCGAACGTCTGCCGACCACCGGCGCCGGGAAGGGTGCCGGTGAGCGAGACCTCCTCGGTGATCGGGCGGCCGGCGTCCACGTCGGCCTGGGTCACCGTGTACGGCTCCCCGGTGCAGGTCATGCTCTCCCGTACGGCCAGGGCGGCGACCGGGCAGCGGACCGCGCCGGCCCGGCTCGCGGTGACCGCGATGCCGGCCATCGCCTGGTTGCCGGCGTTCGCCACCTCGATCCGGTAGCCGACGCTGTCTCCGGCCTCGGCGGCGTTCTGGTTCGCCGCGGGCGTCACCACCGGCGTGATCTGTGCCCGCAGCGCCGGTTCCCGGACCAGCACGTTCACCCCGGCGGCCACCGGCGTGTAGGTCACGTCCTGCCCGCCGGGCGTGCGCGCGCTCATCGACACCTCGTTGGCGATCTCCCCGCCGGCGTCGACGTCCGCCGCGGTCACCGTGTGGGTGCCGGCCGAGCGGCAGGTGTGGGTGGCGCCGGGGGCGAGCACAGTGCCCGGGCAGTCGGCCCGGCCGAACCGGGTGTCGGTCACCTCGATCTGCCGCATCGTGACCGAGCCGGCGTTGGTCACCACGTAGTCGTAGTCGATCCGGTCGCCCACGTCGACGGCGGTCCGGTGGCCGGCCGGGCTGACCCGGGCCGTGGCGGTGAGGGTCAGGTCCGGCATGCCGGGCATCAGCGGGAGGCTCAGCGCCGCGGTCGCGTACTCGGCCGGTGCCGTCTGCGCCGGGCTGCGGCCGCGTACCCGTGCCGCCGCGACGATCGACCCGCCCTGGTCGACGTCGTCCTGCTTCACCGTGTACGTGGTGGCGTCGCAGATCATCTGGGCGTTCACCGCCAGCACGGTGCCCGGGCAGGTGGCCGGGCCGGCCAGTGTGTCCGCGACGCTGATGTCGCGCATGGTCACGTTGCCGGTGTTGCGGATCCGGTACCCGGTGTCGATCCGGTCGCCGACCGCGACGCCGGCCGAGTGCTCCGGCGGCGTGACCGCCGAGGTCGCGGTGATGCTCAGGGCGGGCTGGGCGGTCGCCACCGCCACCGAGGCCACGCCCTCCGCGGTCGCCACCGCGCTGCCCGGGGCGACGCCCTGCCCGGTGACGATGGCGTGGTTCTCCAGCGGGTCGCCGCCGTCGACGTCCGTCTGCGTGACCCGGTACGCCTGGGCCACCGTGGACTGGCAGGTGACCGTGGCGCCGACCGCGATGCTGGCCGGGCAGTCGTTGCCGGTGTGCTTCGTGTCGGCCACCGCCAGGTTCCCGATCGTGACGTTGCCGGTGTTGGTCAGCGTGTACCGGTAGGTGATCGCCTGATCGACCCCGACCGGCCCGCTGACCAGCGAATCCAGCAGGACGCTCAGCTGCGGTGCGGGCGGCGCGACCGTCACGCTGGTGTGGAACGGCCCGAAACTCTGGGCGGTCGGGGAACCGGACTGCTTGGCGGTGATGGAGACGGCGTCGGTGATCGGCAGGCCGGCGTTCAGGTCGCCCTGCGTCACCGTGTAGCCGGCGCCGCCCTGCGTCGAGCAGGTCATCGAGACGCCGATCGCCAGCGTCTGCGCCGGGCAGCTCACCGGGCCGGTCCGCGTGTCGGACAGGGCGATGTCCACCATGTCGACGTTGCCGTTGTTGGTGACGCGGTAGTCGTACTCGATCGTGTCGGAGACGGCGGCGGCGTACCGGTGGCTCGCCGGCGAGACCCTCGGGGTGACCACGGCGGCCAGCGAGGCGGCGGCCACCACCACCGGCACGCTCGACGTGACCCGGGCGTACTCGACGGGGCCGCTGTTCATCGAGCTCATCGCGCTGACCGTGACCGTGTTGCCGATCGGCGCGCCGGCGGTGATGTCGCCGGACACGACGGTGTAGCTGCCGCCCGGACAGTCCGTGGACGCGTTCGGCGCCAGGGTGGTGCTCGGGCAGGCGCCGGCGGTGGCCCTCGTACCGGTGGCGCTGACCTGGCTCAACGGCAGGTTCCCGGTGTTGGTCACCCGGTAGACGTAACTGATCGTGGTGCCGGCCGCGGCGCCGACGAGCGAACCGCTGCTCAGCGCCGGGATCACCGAGACCGACACGCCGGGCGCGGCCGGCATCGCGGTGACCGAGACGGACGCGGCGTCATTGCCCGGGTTCGGGTCGGTGCTGTCCGAGGCGATCACCCGGGTCCAGTCGACGAGCGTGCCGCTGTCCTGGGCGATCCCGTCGATGGTCAGGGTCCGGTCGTTGCCGGCGACCGTCAGCTGCGGGATCCGCCAGGTCAGCGCGGCGGGATCGTAGGTTCCGGTGGCGGTCGCGCCGGCGACCAGGAGCAGGCCGGTCTGCGGCTCCTCCCGCAGCATCACCCCGGTGGCGTCGGACGGCCCCAGGTTGCGGACGGTGATCGCGAACTGGACGGCGCCGCTCTGCACCAGCGGCGGGCCGGGCACCACCGACTTGGTCACCCGCAGGTCGGAGCGGCGTTCCACGGTTCGGGTGGTGACCGTCGTGTTGTTCGAGCCGTCCGGGTCCGGTGATGAGGCCGAGACCGTCGCGGTCCGGGTGTACACGGTGTTCGAGTAGCCCGGGGAGAGCAGCACCCCGTCGAGGACGATCTCCCAGTCCGCGTTCGCGGCCAGGGTGGCCAGGTTGCAGACGTAGGTGCCGCCGTCCGGGGTCGTACCGTCCAGGGCGCGAACGCCCTGGAAGTCGCAGGTCCCGGCACTCGGGCCGGCCACCGGCACCGGCCGGCCGGCCGGGACGGCCTGCCGGAAGACCACACCCTCGGCCCGCGTCGGGCCGTCGTTGGTCACGGTCACCACACCGCGTACGTCCTCGCCGGCGACCAGTGGATTCGCCGGGGTGGTGGCATTGCTCAGGACCTGGGAGACGCGCAGGTCGGCGGAGAGTTCGATGGTGAAGCTGACGACCGAGGTCTCCTGGCCCGGGTGTGGGTCGTTGGTGGACGAGATGATCGTGGTGCTGGCCTGCTGGACGCCGGCCGCCGCGGTCGGGCCGACCACCGCCTTGCCGGTGATCGGGATGACCGCCCCGGCGCGCAGCTCCTGGATCGTGCACGCGGTCGGGGTGCAGATCGGGCTCGGCTCCCGGACGATCGTGAAACCGGGCGGGACCACGGTGTTGAACGAGACGTTCTTCGCGGCGGACGGGCCCTGGTTGCGGACGACCAGGGTGAACGGCACCTCGTCGCCGGGTTCCGCGGTGCTCTGCCCGAGCGTCAGCTGAACCCGCAGGTCGGCCTGCTGACTGCTGGGCGCCTTCACCGCGGCGTTGTTGTCGGCGACCTGCGGGTCCGGGGTGGACGAGCTCACCGAGACGGCGTTGTGGACCGACTCGCTCTCGTCGTCGTTGAGCTGCACCAGGATGTCCACCGACGTGTCCGCCCCGGGATTCAGGCTCGCCCAGGAGCACGTGAGGGTCCGCAGGGGCAGCCCGGCGTAGGTGCAGGCGCCACCGTTCGCGGGTGCGGCGCTGAGGAACGTGGAGCCGGTGGTGATCGGATCGGTGAGGGTGACGCCCAGGGCGGTGGACGGGCCGTTGTTGCGGACCGTGGCCCGGTAGGTGACCGTGTCGCCGGAGACCGGCTGCGCCGGCGAATAGGTCATCGCCACCTCGAGGTCGGCCGAGGTGGTCACCGTGTCGCTCACCGAGGTGGCGTTGTCGGACTGGCTGATCTCGAACGTGCTGCTCGACGCCGACGCCGTCAGGGTGGCCTGGGCGCCGGGGGTGGCCTGCGGCAACACCGAACCGGAGACCCGCACCGTGGCGGTGGCGCCGAGCGGCAGCGACCCGAGGGCGCAGCTGACGACCGAGGCGTTCACCGCGCAGGTGCCCTGCGAGGCGCTCGCCGCGATGCCGAGGATCCCGGGCGGGACCACCACGCCGGCCTGCACCGCGTTCGCCGTGTTCGGCCCGTTGTTGACGACCGTGATGTCGGTGGTGGCGGTCTGCCCGGCGACCACACCCGGCGCGACGACCACGGCGGAGATCGCCAGGTTCGCGGCGGCGGCGACGACGGTCGTGGCGGTGCTGGACGTCGAGGTGGGTGAGGTGTTGCTGAGGTCGTCGCGGTACGTCACCGCGGCCTCGTTGGTGATCGTGGTGGTGGCGGCGGACGGGCTCACCCGTACCTGATAGGAGAAGGACCGGCTCTCGCCCACCGGGACCGTGCCGCCGGCGCCGGCGCCGGCGCCGGCGCCCGTGCCGGTCCGGACCCGGACCGTGCGCGTGGCCGCGTCATACTCGCCGGTGTCGCTGTCCGCGCCGTCGGAGACGGCCGTGCTGCTCGATCCGCTGATCGACCGGATCGAGCCCGGCACGAACGTCACGTTCGCCGGCAGATCATCGGTCAGGACGACGTTCTTCGCCGGGTTGCCGCCCCTGTTGCGAGTGTTGACCGTGTACGTCAGCACGTCCCCGACGTTGGCCGTGCCGCCGCCGGACGCGCTGGTCACCGTCGTCGTGCTCTCCAGGCAGGAGGCGGTGCCGAACGAGATGCCGTCGAGAAAGTTGCCG
Organism: Actinoplanes sp. NPDC024001; assembly: GCF_040638955.1. Taxonomy (NCBI): domain Bacteria; kingdom Bacillati; phylum Actinomycetota; class Actinomycetes; order Micromonosporales; family Micromonosporaceae; genus Actinoplanes; species Actinoplanes sp. NPDC024001. Next base: position 56,547 of record NZ_JBEZZB010000006.1, on the reverse strand, counting down.
TGGGTCGGCTTGCCCTGCGCGGTCGAGATCGAGTCGAAGGCGAACCGGGTGGTGGTCTGCCCGGCCGGCACCGTGTAGGTGCCCGACCAGTTCCCCCAGCTCGCCGCGCCGTCCACGACCAGGGAGTTGTAGTTCGGGGCGAACGGCAGGTTGGCCGACGCGGGCGGCGGGCCGATCTTGACGGCCATGGTGTCGGTGCCGAGCCGGCCGCGGTGCTTGAGCTCCCAGCGCAACGTGGTGTTCGGCGTGGTGGGCAGGTCCTGGTAGAGCTGCGAGACGTAGTTCGCGTTCAGCTCGACGAACTGGCTGCCGGCGCCGGCGTTGAAGCCCTGACGGACCTCGCGCCACAGTTCGAAGACGTTGTCCTGGGCGGTGGTCAGCCAGCCGGGCATCACGCCCTCGTCGATCAGCGACATGGAGGCGGCGGCGATGACCGGGGCCTCGAAGTCGCCGTTGGCGAGCGTCACCGGGGCGCCGCAGAGGGTCTGGGCAGCGCGGGCCGGGCGTTTCGTGCCGGGAAGTGATTCGGGGAGCGTCAGGCAGAAGGTCGCCAGAATGAGGATCACGCCGAGGCGTGCGAAGCTCCGCATAACTATCAGGCACCCGATCCCGTTGCCGCCACATCGTGTACCGGTAAGTTATGTGCCAGAAGTGAGCTTTACCTAGGTTTTCGGAAGAAACCGGGCAGGACCGGCGGTTTACGCCGGCCCTGCCTCGTGCGGGCGCGTCAGGCGTCCTCGAGCTTGCGGACCGCCTTCTTGGCGATCTTCTTCAGCTCGCTGGTGCTCGGTGCCGGCATACCCACCAGGGCGACGGTGGCGTAGACGTCGTCGTGCACGATCGCGACCAGCTTGCCCTGCACGGTGATCTCGAAGCCGCCCTCCTTCATGGTGACCTCCATCGCGACGGCGACGGACCCGTCACCGAGCTCGGGCATCTTCGGCAGAGCGGACATCTCGATGCGGATGTCGTCGTTCTCCAGGGTCGGGCAGCGCTCCAGGACGTCGGCGGTCTGGTGGATCAGCTGGCGGGCGTGCTTACGGCCGGCGTCGTAAAGGGTTTCCAGGAGGACCGGGCCTTCGGTGCCCTTGATGAAGGAGACGGCCTCCATCTCGGGGTCGGCAGGGGCGGCCATGACCTTGACCGGCGGGGTGCTCTTGTCGCCCTTCGCCGGCCGGTCGCCCTTGTCGGCGCTTACCGGCCGGTCGACCTTGTCGGCCCCGTCGCCCTTATCGGCCCCGTCGCCCTTATCGGCCTTGATGTCCTTGGCGCTCCCGTCGCCCTTGCTGCCTTTGCTGTCTTTTTCATCCTTGAAAGGCCACTCGATCCTGATGGGCCACTCGCCGGCGCTGGGCCACTCGATCTTGATCGGGCGTTCTCCCTTGATCGGCTTGCCCGGCTTGCCGGGCTTCGTGGGACGTCCTGGCCGATCCGGCCGCCACGGCACGAGATCGTCATCGGGCGGAACCACCTCATCCGCGTTGACCGCGTCCGGCCTCGCACACGGGTCCGCGACCGGCTGCCCCGGCTCAAGCATCCCGGCAAGCGTCTCCGCCGGATCGAAGTCCAGAAGCGCGTAACCCTTCGGCAGATCACCCACGGTGAGCAGCGCGTCCTCAAGCGCCGCCGGACCGGCGGGAAGCGCCGCCGAAGCCGGGCGCGCAAGCCCGGAAACATCCGCGACCGCCATCGGCAGTCCCACCCCGACAGAAAGGCCGAGAGTCAGCGGAAAACCAGCGGCAAGCCGGACAACCTTGCTTTTCAGAATCCCCATCGCCTCACCATAGGGCGGTTCCAGCGCCGATTCCGGCGATCAGCCATATGGCCGCTGGCCTGCACTTATAGCTGCAATAGAATGCATTTGCGCGCTGCGAGCAGGCGGCGGGGAATTGATATCCGGCTGGTTACTCTACCGTCGCTGACCACTGCCGGACCGGTTTTTCACCACGCCACCTGACTAGCGACAGCGAGCGCCCTGGCCGACCTCTGACGCCGAGCCGGTCGGGGCTTCTACCGGAGGCCGATAGCGGACGGGCGGACCTCAAAGACGGCGACCTGGTCGGCAGCGGCGGCAAACTCGTCCGGGTCACCGTTGGTGACCAGGCCGAGCTTGACGAAGAACGGAACCCCACTGGGCACCTCAGCCGGGAACGCTCGCATCACCGCGCGCCGCTCGCCGTGGTCCTCCACCTCGATCAGGTCAACCTGGGTCCTGGTGCGGCCCGCCGCGAGTTCGCCTCGGCGGGCCGCACGGACGTTGCGCGCCCAGTCCCCCTCCGGCAGCCCCGCCACGACGTAGCGGCGACCCGCCACGCTCAACGGCGAGACAGGCGTCGAGCGAGCCACCCCCGAACGCCGGCCGGGAACGGTGAGTACATGAATCGTGCCCAGCCGCAGGCCAAGGCGATTCAGCACGCGAACGACGCGGTTGGCGAACGGCAGCCAGCGAGGCAGTTGCAGAGTGACCCCAGCCATCAGAAATCCTTTCGACGATCGAAGCTTTCCCCTACGGTATATTCCTTCGAGTGTCGAAGCAATCGAAGCCGACCACCCCTGCCGCGGCCACCACCACACCGACCGGCCCGACCGCAGAGACGCTGCCGGCTGGCGCACGGACCGCAGAGACGCTGCCGGCTGGCGCACGGACCGCAGAGACGCTGCCGGCTGGCGCACGGACCGCGGGGACACAACCGGCCGAGAGTAGGACTGTGGAGACGCAGCCGGACGGGGTTCGGAGTGCGGCGGCGAACGCGGCGGCCGAGTTCGGTGCCGCGGCCGATGAGGTCGACGACGCTGCGGCTACACGGCTCAGGGTCAACCGCACGGATCTGCGCATCCTCGCGCTGGTCGGCGCGGCAGGCGCGATGACCGCGGGAGCGCTGGCCGCCGCGGCTCGGCTCAGCCCGGCGGCAACGACCGCCGCTATCCAACGGCTGGTCGCCGCCGGTCACCTACGCCGTGATGTCGACCCCGACGATCGGCGCCGAGCCGTGGTCACGGTCACCACCTCCACCGAGGAGACGCTCGATCGCGTCTACGGCCCGATCGGCGAAGCCGGCCGCCAGCTCCTCGACCGTTACTCCCCCGCCGAACTGACCCTGATCACCGACTTCCTCCAGGTCGGCCGCCGCATGCAACTCCAACAGGCCGAACGGATCCGCACCATGCCGGCATAGCGCGACATCATCCGCGCACCGACCGGCGACCCGGAGTCAGGCACGCAGCCAACAATGGCCGGCTGGCTCTGACGCACCTCATGGCGTCCCGATTCGGTAGGTGAAAGCCAGCCGTGCCCGCCCGGCTGGCACTCACACACCTCACCGGCGCTTCATTACGGCCATGCAAGCCAGCCGACGCACCGCTGGCCTCCGATTCAGTGCATAGGAGCCAGCCGAGCGCGGGAACGCGGACTTGTAGGCCGTTCGGCCATGTCTCATCGCAGGCCGCCGCGCTACCGCGAGGGCTGGATGAGCGCCGTGAGCAGGCTGGCATCCACTGGCTTGCGTTCGTGCTGGAAACTGTGACGCACAGCCCCTCCCGGGCGCCCCCTGGACCGATGGAACCGCCGTGAACAGCGCACCGTTGCTCTATCCGTGCCCCTACTGTGGTGCGACCGCGTCGGCCGGCTCCGGCTGTCCGTCGTGCGGGCGTGCCCCGGATCCCGACGCGATCGAAGTGATCCGGCTCGACACGGAGATCGCCGGGCTCCATGCGCGTATTCAGGCGACCCGCGCCGAACTCGACGGGATCCAGCGGCAGCTCGCCGACGTGACGACCCGGCGCAACGCGGCCGCCTTGCGGGTGACGGGCGCCGTGCAGGCAACGATGACGCAAGCGAGCCAGCCGGGTGCAACGCAGCCGGGCGCGATGCCGGCGGGGGCGATGCCGCCGGGCATGATGCCGGCGGGTGTGATGCAGCCGGGCGCGATGCAGCCGGGCGCGATGCCGCCGGGCGCGATGCCGCCGGGCATGATGCCGGCAGGTGCGATGCAGGCGGGTGGGCCGGCGGCAGGGCCGGCGGAGTCGCGGCTGACGACGCTCACCGTGCAGAACGTCCTGTTCGCCCTCGGCGGCCTGCTCATGGTCGTCGCGGCGGCGGTGTTCACGGCGGTGGCCTGGGCGCAGGTCGGCGTGACCGGGCGCGCGCTGCTGCTCGGCGCGGCCACGGCTGCGGTCCTCGCGGTGCCGCCGTTCGCGGCGCGGCGCGGCCTGACGGCCGCCGCGGAGACCCTCGCGGCCGTCGGCCTGCTCATGATTCTTCTTGACGGGTACGCGGCCTGGGCAGTCAACTTCCTCGGCGTCGCCGATCTTCCACCGGAGACGTACGCGGCGGGCGTCTGCGGGGTGACGGCGGCAACGGCATTCGGGTACGGGCGGCTGGTCGGCCTCACCGGCACGCAAGGGTCGGCGCTGGTGATCGCGCAGCCGGTGCTGCCGCTGGCGGTGGCCACCCTGGAACCGGACCTGGTCGGATGGTCCGTCACCCTCACCGGGGTGGCGGCACTGAACGTGGCGGTGCTCCGCCTGCGGCGGGCCCGCTTCCGGGCGGACGGGCTGGGCCTGGTCGCGTACGTCTGTGGCGGGATCGCGGCCGGCCTGGCCGCGCTGCTGTCGGTCCCGGACCTGATCCTCGCGGACAGCGCGGCCGAGGCCGCGGTCGTGGGCGGCGCGCTGGTGCTGGTCAACCTGGTCACGGCCGGCGCGGCGCTGATGAGCGGCAACCGGCCGGCGCAGGGCGTCACCGGCGGCCTGCTCACGGCCGCGATCGGCGTCGCGGTGGGCGGGTGGGCGCTGCGGCTGCAGCCGGGTACGGACACCCTGCGCCTCTCGCTCGTAGCACTGGTGCTGGCGGTGCTGGTGGCCGTGGTGCGACCGCGGCTGCCGGAGAGCCGGGGTCCGTGGGTGGGTGCGCTGGCCGTGGCAGCCGTCCCGGCGGTCGCCGTCGCCGGATGGACTGTCGTCGCCGCCGGCCACAGTGTCGAGGCGGCTCAGCCCTGGCTCGGCGCCCCGTGGTCGGAAACGGTCACCGGGGTGGGCACAGACCTGCCCGTGGCGGCGGTTGCTGTGCTTTGCGCGTACCTCGTGTTGGTGCCGGGCCGGGCCCGTGCCGACCTGGGCCTGACCGCTGTGGCCCTGGTGGGGGTGTTGGTTCCGGCGGCGTTCCGCCTGCCGTGGTGGTCTGCCGCCGTGCTCGGAGTGCTGGTCGCCGCGGTCGCGTTGGGGCTCGCGGTGATGTCCCGGTCGGGGGCATCGCTCGCGGTCCGGCTGTCGATCTGTGTCGCGGCGGCCGGGCATGCTGTGGTCACCGGGCTCGGCCGGGCCGGTGTGGCGGCCGGGGTCTGTGCCGCGATCGCGCTGATCGGAATCGGCAGCGCGCTGGTCGCGCGGTCGGGGCCGCGACGCGCGGACGCCGGAGCGGGCGCGTTGATCGCCGGGTTGTTCGCGGTGCCGGCGGCGGTGTGGCTGGCGCTGGTGGCCGTGGAGGCGTCGCCGACCGCGCAGGTGCGGGTGATGCTCGGCGTCGTGGTCGTGCTGTGCGGGGCGGTGTGGCTGTTCCCGTGGTATGCCGGCGAGGCGCTCGGGGTGGCGTTGCTGCTCAGCACCGTGAGTCCGCTGTGGGCGTTCGGTGGTGAGGATCCGGTCGCGCTCTACGCGGCGGCGGCGTTGTTGCTGGTGGCGGGCTTGTTGTTCGCGCGGGCGGGGGTCGCCGGGGCGTGCGCGGGGGCGGTTCCGTTGCCCGCGGTGGTGCTGCTCGTGACCACCGGGGCGGACTTGGCGGTGGTGCTCGTCGAGCCCTACCGGGAGTTGGGGGACGTGTGGTCGGGCTCGGTCCCGGCTGCTCCGGTGGTGGCGTGGTCGACGGTGGTTGCCCTGCTGGTCACCGCGCTCGCGGCGGCGGTCGCGGGTCTGCGTGCGTCGGGGGTGCGGGTGGCGGTCTGGGCGGCCGCTCCGCTGCTCGGTGTCGCGGTTCCGTTGGGGCTGGCGGCGGTGGGGGCGGCGTGGCCCAGCGTGCCTATGGCTGGGCTGGTGGTGGGGCTCGCGGGGCTGGTCGCCGTGGCGTGGGCGCCGGCCAGGATGAGAGTGGGCGCGGGCGCGGCGGCGTTGGCGCCGGCCAGGATGAAAGTGGAAGCGGGCGCGGCGGCGCTGAAGCCGGCCAGCATGAGAGTGGAAGCGGGCGCGGCGGCGCTGAAGCCGGCCAGCATGAAAGTGGAAGAGGACGCCGCAGCGCTCAAACCGACCAGCAGGAAAGCGGAAGAGGACGCCGCAGCGCTCAAGCCGGCCGAGGCCGGGCCCGCTGTTCCGGCGACTACTCCGGTCAAGATCGACAGCGGGCTGGTGGCTGAGAAGCCGGATCAGGCCGGGAACGAGACCGGTCACGTCGCCGCGGCCTCAGATGCGGCCACCGAGTCGACAGACCCGGCGGCGTCAGGACTGGCCGCCGCATCGTCGGATCGGACCGCAACCGGGACCGGGCACTTTGACGGTGGGTCCGCACCGGTCTGGGGTGCGCTGAGCGCGGCCTTCTTCGGCGCCCTGGCCGCAGCCGGCCTGGCCGGCTCCACCCCCACTCACGGCGCGACGCTGGCCGCGCTGGGCCTGGTGGTGATCGCTGCCGCGGTGATCGGTGTGAGCGGGCGGGACGGCTCCGTCCGGATCGCCGGCTGGGTGACGGCCACGCTGTCGGTGACTGCGCTCGCGTACACCTCGGCTGACGCCGCCGACCTCCCGCGGAGCAGCACCGCTTTCGCCGTGCTCGCCGCGGCGGCCGTGGCCGCGGGGTTGAACGGCTTGCTGGCCCGGCCGCGCCCCGCCGAGGCCCGCCCGGTGGCTGCCGTCGCCCATGCCACCGCGGTGGTCGCCCTCTTCCTCTCCGACAGCACTGAGCGAGCGGCGGTGATCTGCACCCTCTGGGCGATCGTGCTGGTGGTTCGCGCGCTGCTGCCGGGTGAGGCTCGCCGCAGCCGCCTCGGCCATGCGATCGCCGCCGCGCTGACGTTGCTGCTCGGCTGGTGGCTGTTCCTCGCTTCGATCGACGTCGACGTCCCCGAGGTGTACACCCTTCCGGCGGCCGCTCTGGCGCTCCTGCTCGGCTGGTTCGCCCGCCGGGGCCGGCCGGGGTTGCCGTCGTGGACCGCCTACGGTCCGGCGCTGGCGGCTGCTTTCCTGCCGACGCTCGCCGTGATCGGTGACAGCGCGGCGACCGACCCGGAGTACCAGCGGCGCCTGCTGCTCGGCGCCGGCGCGATCGCTGTGCTGGTGCTCGGCGCGCGGGCCCGGTTGCAGGCGCCGGTGGTGGTCGGCGGCGGGGTTCTGGTGCTGGTCGCGCTGCACGAGGTGATCCAGTTCTGGGATCTGGTGCCGCGCTGGTTGCCGCTCGGCCTGGGCGGGCTGCTGCTGGTCGGTATCGCTACGACGATGGAGCAGCGCCGCCGCGACCTGCTGCGCCTCCGCAACGCCGTCGGCCGCATGAGCTGACGGCGAGAAGCGAACACCGTCAGCCGCATGAGCTGACCGCGAGAAGCGAACACCGTCCCGAAAGTCGGGGTGCGGACGGCACCCCGACTTCACCCGTCAGTAGATGTCGCGGACGTAGCGCTTCTCCGCGGCCAGCTGCTTCACATAGGCAGTAGCCGCCTCCTCGCTCAACCGCCCATGGTTGACCGCGATGTCATGCAGCGCCCGGTCCACGTCCCGCGCCATCCGGCTGGCGTCACCGCAGACGTAGAAGTGCGCGCCGTCCTGCAGCCACGCCCAGAGCGCCGCGCCGTGCTCCCGCATCCGATCCTGGACGTACACCTTGGTGCGCTGGTCCCGGGAGAACGCCACATCCAGCCGGGTCAGGGTTCCCGCTTCCCGCAGCTCCGCCAGCTCGCCGGCGTAGTAGAAGTCAGTCGCCCGGCGCTGTTCGCCGAAGAACAGCCAGTTCGGGCCGGACGCGCCCAGGACCTGCCGCTCCTGGAGGAATCCGAGGAACGGCGCCACCCCGGTCCCCGGCCCCACCATGATCATCGGGGTGGCAGGGTCCGCCGGTGGCCGGAAGTGCGGCGCCTTCTGCACGAAGATCGGCACCTCGGCGCCGGGCTCGGCGTCCGCCAGGTGGGTGGAGCACACGCCCTTGCGCGGCTGCCCCCGATGGTTCTCGAAGCGCACCACCGAGACGGTCAGGCTGACCCGGTCCGGTTCGGTCAGCGACGACGAGCTGATCGAGTAGAGCCGCGGCTGGAGCCGCTTGAGCACACCCACCCATTCCTGCGCGCCGGCTCGCACCGGGTGTTCCGCGATCACGTCGACCGCCTGCCGGCCCCAGGACCACTTCGCCAGCTCACCCTTGTTGTCCGCGCGCAGCAGGGTTTTCAGGTGGCCGGCGCCGCCCCGCTCCGCGACGAACCGCAACAGGTCGTTGGTGATCTTCGTGATGTCCAGGCGCCGGGACAGCGCGTCGCCGAACGTCATCGGCTCGTCGAGTTCGACGATCGTGTCACCGCTCAGCCCGGTCGCCGCGAGCCATTCGGCGACCAGCGCCGGGCAGTTCACCGGCCACACGCCGAGCGCGTCACCGGCCCGGTATTCCAGGCGGCCACCGGTGTCGAAGGTGAACCGGCGTACCTCTTTGGCGGATCCGGGCAGGCTGAGCAGCCGGTTCCCGGTGAGCGTGGCGGTCAGCGGCGCGGACTTGGTGGGCGCCGGTGCGGGCGCGGCGGCGGTCAGGGCGGCCACCACGCTTTCCAGCCAGCCGTGCGCGGTGTCCTCGAAGTCGGGTTCGCAGTCCACGCGCGGCGCGAGCCGGACCGCGCCGAGTTCGGCGAGGCGTTCGTCGAGGCGGCGGCCGTGCCCGCAGAAGTCGTCGTAGCTGGAGTCTCCGAACGCGAGCACCGCATACCGCCGCCCGTCGAGCCGCGGCGCGCTCTCTCCCGCGATCGAGTGCCAGAAGGCGGCGCCGTTGTCCGGCGCGTCGCCGTCGCCGAACGTGCTGGTCACGACCAGCAGGTCGGCGCCGGGGTCGAGCAGTTCCGCGGCGTCGCCGTCCATCCCGAGCATGCTGATCTGCCGGCCGGTGGCCGCCAGCCGGTCGGCGAGGGTGCGCGCGAAATCCTCCGCCGTGCCGGTCTGGGAGGCCCAGAGGATCTGCAGGCGGCCCGCCGCCTGCGGCACTTCACGATCAAAACCGGTCTTCGGTACGGCCAGAGCGCCCGCCAGCAACCCGTTGACCCACATGGCCGTCCCGCGATCGAACGGCGCGTTCTCCGGCAGCACCGGCGCAACCGTGGCTCCCGCCGGCACCCCGGCCAGGAAGCCGGCGAGGTAGTGCCGCTGATCCTCGGTGAGCGCCGGAGGCGTGAGGTCGAGCCCGAGCAGCGCCCCGGCGGAGTGCGTGAAGCTCGGCCCGCCAGCGGAGTGCGTGAGGTCCGGCCCGGATGCCGATCCGAGTTCGACACGCTGCTCGGGGACGCGGGCCAGCGAGACCGCGCACACCTTGAGCTCCGGCTGGAACGAGATCGGGTCGACCGCGTCGCTGGTCACCGCGTTCACGCTGACGTATTCACCGAACAGGTCGTTCCAGTGGATCGGCGCGAAGCAGCTGCCCGGCTGCACCCGGTCGGTGAGCACCGCGGGCAGCACGGCCCGCCCGCGCCGGGAGGCGATCTCGACCTGATCACCGGCGGCGATGCCGTACCAGTCCGCGTCCACCGGGTTGATCTCGACGAACGGCTCGGGATTGAGCCGGTTCAGCTTGGCGATCTTCCCGGTCTTGGTCATGGTGTGCCACTGGTGCTGGAGCCGGCCGGTGTTCAGCACGAACGGGTAGTCGTCGTCCGGCATCTCGGCGGGGTCGGCGTGCGGGCGGGCGTGGAAGACGGCCCGGCCGCTCGGGGTGGCGAACCGGAGGCTGCCGTCGTCCTCGCGGTAGCGGATCGGGTTACGGGCGGGTCCGCCGGGAGCGGCCGGCCACTGGACGGGGCCGTCGCCCAGCCGCTGGTAGGTGACCCCGCGTAGGTCGTACCCGGTCTGGGGGTTGGCGAACTGCTTGATCTCCTCGAGGATCTCCGCGGCGCTGGTGTAGTGGAAGGCCTCGGCGTAGCCCATCTCGGCCGCGACGCGGGCGATGAGCTGCCAGTCGGGCAGCGCCTCGCCCGGCGGCTCGACGACCGGGTGGACCAGCGTCAGGTTCCGCTCCGAGTTGATCATGATGCCGTCGGTCTCCGACCACATCGCCGCGGGCAGGGCGATGTCGGCGTACGCGTTCGTCTCGGTCTCGGCGAACGCGTCCTGGGTGATCACGAGTTCGGCGGCCTCCAGGCCGGCGATCACCGTGCGCCGGTTGCCGACCGACGCCACCGGGTTGGTGCAGATGATCCAGCAGGCCTTGATCCGCCCAGCCGCCATCTGCTCGAACATGTCGATCGTGCCCTTGCCGACCTCGGTGCGCAGGGTCCCGGCCGGCACTCCCCAGATCCGCTCGGTGAACTCCCGGTCGGCCGGGACCAGCACCGAACGCTGCCCCGGCAGCCCCGGCCCCATGTAGCCCATCTCCCGGCCGCCCATCGCGTTCGGCTGGCCGGTGAGCGAGAACGGCCCGCTGCCGTTACGGCAGATCGCCCCGGTCGCCAGGTGCAGGTTGATCAGCGCGTTGGTGTTCCAGGTCCCGTGGGTGCTCTGGTTCAGCCCCATGGTCCACAGGCTCATCCAGTTGCCGGCGGCGCCGATCCACGCGGCCGCGGTCCGGATGTCCTCCTCCGGGATGCCGGTCAGCTCGGCCACCCGCTCCGGCGGGTAGTCGGCGAGGAACTCCGGCATCGCCTCCCAGCCCTCGGTGTACGCGGCGATGAAGTCCTCGTCCGGCGGGAGCAGGTGCAGCAGGCCGTTGAGCAGGGCCAGGTCGGCGCCGGGGCGGATCTGCAGGAACAGGTCGGCCTTCTCGGCGGTGGCGGTGCGCCGCGGGTCCACCACGATCAGCTTCGCGCCGGCCTTGACCCGCTCCATCATCCGCAGGAAGAGGATAGGGTGGCAGTCGGCCATGTTCGAGCCGATCACCAGGAAGACGTCCGCGTTGTCGAAGTCGTCGTACGATCCGGGCGGCCCGTCCGCGCCCAGCGACAGCTTGTATCCGGTGCCCGCGCTGGCCATGCACAGCCGCGAGTTCGACTCGATGTTGTTGGTCCCGATGTAGCCCTTGACCAACTTGTTCGCCAGGTACTGAGCTTCCAGGGTCATCTGACCGGAAACGTACATGGCGAACGCGTCCGGCCCGTGCTCGTCGACGATCGCCCGCAACCGCCGGGCGGTCTGCGTGATCGCCGTGTCGACGCTCTCCCTGCGGGGCCCGGCGCCGCGGTCCTCGCGGATCAGCGCGGCGTCCAGCCGGCCGGGCGCGGCGAGCAGGTCGGCGCTGGTCGCGCCCTTGGTGCAGAGCCGGCCCGCGTTCGCCGGGTGTTCCTTGTCGCCGCTGGCCCGGATGACCCGCATCCGGCCCTCGCTGTCCGCGGCGAGGTCGAGGACCATCCCGCAGCCGACGCCGCAGTACCCGCACACGGTTCGCACCTGGGTGACATCGGCAGCCACTTGCACCTCTTCAACCTGACCCGTCGAATCCGCCGAACTCACGCTAGGAAGTCGCGGTTTCCGGACGGTCAAGCGAAAGTGCGTCCCCCGATTACCCGCACGTCACCTCGCGCCGGGCGGCGTTGTGACTCGGAGGATGTCCGAGAACGATTCCGCCCCACCGGACCGCGGGTCCGATGGGGCGGAAGACGTCGTGCGGGGTCAGCTGTCCGAGGACTTGTCCGACCCGGCGCCAGCGGTCGCCTCGGTGCGGTCGGTGTTCTCCTCGCCGTCCCGCGCCGCGTGCCGCGGGCTTCCGTTGCGCTGCGCCGGCACTCCGGCCGTCTCGGCCTTCGGGCCGCGGGCCACCATGACGCCGCCGGCGACCGCGAGGATCACGCCGACCAGGGCGAGCAGCAGCGGGCCCCACAGGCCGACCAGGTTCAGCTTCTGGCGGTTGTCACCGGCCGCCTCGGCCGCCCGGGAGGTGGTGTCCTCGGTGTAGACGAAGACCGCGTCGAGGATGTCGACCGAGCTGCCGTCGTTGCCGACCAGCGTCTTCTTCTGCTCCTCCTGGACCCGGAGGAACTGGCCGGTGGTGGGCTCGACCCACACCGTACGGGTGTTGCTGTAGCTGATCGAGCCGGAGGTGGCCGTCGGCAGCAGCTGGCCCAGGATCACCTTGAGCCGGTCCTCGGGCATGTCCTGCGTCTCGTTCTGGAGCTCCTGGGTGAACTGGTAGGTCTCCAGGCCCTCGATCTCCTGCGTCTGGACGAACTTCGCCGGCTTGGCGGCGAGGATGTCCCGGTCGAAGATGTCGTAGCTCTCCTTCTCGGTGCCGAAGGGGAACTTGTACATGTGGCCGGTGTACTCCACCGGCTGGCGGTTGGTGCCGGTGTCGAGCCACTGGCCGTCCCAGTCGACCGCGGCACCGGTCTTGCGGTCCACCGCGAGCGACGTGCTGTAGGCGCTGACCAGCTCGTTGGTGTCGGTGCGCGTGACCTGCTGGCCGGCCACCCACACCAGGGCGGAGCCGTCGAGGTCGCCGGTCAGCTTGGCGGTCTCCTCGGAGTCCGGCTGCACGGTGACGGTGGAACGCAGGGTGGCGGTGTTGACCGACGCCACGCCGTTGGTGATCTGCAAGAACTTGGCGTTCGGCGCCTCAGCCACCGATTGCGTCTCTTCCATGTCATACGGCAGCTGCTTGACAGCGGGCGCCACGAAGAACGCCAGGCCGCCGGCGAATACCAACGCCAGGACGCCGAGGCCGAACAGCACGGAGCCGAGGACGCGGGACCTCATAGTTCCTCCACGAGGTTTAAAAACGGGACTTCGGCAGGCGTTCTGCATGCCAAGCTTGCGGCAGGTTACTACTGAGTCACATCGAGAAGCGAGACCTTAACCAGATCTTCTGCGAGTGTCAGCTGAATCGGGCTTGTCCGAGCGTCTGAGCACCACGGTGAAGTTCCACGTCAATGTCTCCCGCAGCACCGGCACCGAGGCCACCCACTTCGCCCATCCAGGGTGATAGCGGGGCAAAACATCGACGACGGTGATGTCGCCGGCCCGCCGTGCGGCACGGACCCAGCGCATGGCGCGGGCGGCGCTGACCGGGAAGAGCGACTCCCGGTAGCGGTTCTTCGGCTCGTGACCGTTCTTGCGCACGAACCGGCGCCGGGCGTACTCGCCGCCCAGGAAGTGCCAGGGCGCGGTCTCGTGCCCGCCGTGCGGCGACAGCCACGGCGTGAACGACATGTAGATCGTGCCGCCCGGCCGGGTCACCCGCACCATCTCGTCGAGCATCGCCTCCGGGTCGTCGACGTGCTCCAGCACGTTCGACGAGTAGGTGACGTCCAGGGCCCCGGTGCGGATCGGCAGCGCGGTGCCGCTGCCGCGCACCATGCCGCCGACCTCGGCGCCGGCCGCGGCGAAGTCGCCGACCGCCGGGTCGATGCCCAGGTACTCGGCGCCCGCCCCGCGGAACTCCGAGGCGAAGTAGCCGGGGCCGCCGCCCACGTCCAGCACCCGGGCGCCCTTGAGCTCCACGTACGAGCCGAGCTGGCGTACCGAGTCCTCGGCGAGCAGCGAGTAGAACCGGTCCGGGTCGGTCTGCTCGACCAGGAAGGCCTGGTAGAGGCCGACCGATCGGCGCAGGGTGGCCCGATAGGGCGCGGCGTCGAGCTCCGGCGTGGTGGTCATCTCCGGCTCCTCCGGCAGGGTGTTCTCCGCCGGCCGGCCGGCCGCGGGTGCGACGGTGGCGGCGACCCAGCAGACCGCCGCCAGCATGGCCAGCTGCACCACCGCGTCGTACGCCCAGTCCTGCCCGTGGCCGAGCAGGCGCCCGCCCACCGCGACGGCGAGCCCGGCCGCGGCGCTGGCGAAGGCGAGGACCGGCAGCGCGCCCGGCCGCAGTTGCCGCACGATCAGCGCGATCAGCAGCAACGCGGCGCCCGCGGCGCCACCGAGCGTGATGGCCAGGGCCAGCAGCGGCACCACGATCCAGGCCTCGCCATCGGGCACCATCCGGAAGATCCGGGCCGGTGGCCGGCTGACCGGCGCCACCCGCCGGCGGACCGGCGCCAGGGCCAGCAGCACCACCAGCAGGACGCAGGCCGCGCCCGCGGCGAGCCCGGTACGGTACGGCTCGTCCGGCGTGAACCGCAGGTCGACCGTGCCGCCCTGCCCCTCCGGGACCAGGAACGCCTGCTGCCAGCCGTCCACCCGCACCGGGCGGAGCTCCTGGCCGCCCAGGGTGGCCGTCCAGCCGGCGTTGAGGTTCTCCGGCACCACGAGCACCGCGGCCGGCCCGGCGCCGACGGTGACCGTCCGCTCGGTGGCGTCCCACTTCCCGGCCCGCACCTCGCGCTTGACCGGCGCCGCCGGGGCGGCCGACCCGCGGTCGTGGACCAGCGCCGCCGACTCCACGACGAACCCGGCCGACGGCAGGGTGCGCAGGTGATGCTCGCCGGCCTTCAGCGGCAGCGTGTCGCCCACGAAGTCGTCACACACGGTGACCGGAAGCGGCCGGTGGGCCCGGACGTCGCCGAGGGTCCCGGTGACCGACGTCGGGTAGGAGACGCCGTCGATCTCGACGGCCGGCCCGGTGCCGCACGGCGCGGCCAGTGCCGTGTCGTCACCGGCGGGCGCGAGCAGGCCGCCGAGCGCGGGCACCTCGAGTTCGGCGATCCCGGGCGGCGCCGGCCAGCCGCGGCCCCGCGGGTCGGCGACCGCCTTGGCGAACGCGGTGACGGTGACCTCGATCCGGTCGGTGCTCACGGCCGGGAACCGCACCCAGCCGTCCGCGGCGACGTCGACCTTGGTGTCGGTGGCCGGGGTGCGCAGCTGCACCTGGGTCGGCCGTGCGGCCACCGGCTGCTCCGGCGCGACGATCCGGAGCCGGTCGAGGCTGCGGGCGCCGGTCCAGGCCAGCCGCACGGTCGGGCGGTCGTCGGTGGTCTCGGCGAGCCAGGCGGTGGCCGGGTCACCGTCGACCGCCGCGTGCGCGCCGACCGTGACGTCCCCGGTCAGGGCGGACGAGGCGGACGCGGACACCGGCCGGGCCAGCGGCACCGTCCCGCCGGGACGCGGCAGGGCGGTCAGCTTCACGTCGTACGCGGCGTCGACCGGGGTGCTGAAGTAGCGGTCCACGCCGAGCGGCTCCTCACCGGCCCGGGCGAGGAACTGGTCGCAGCGGACCTTGCCGTCGGTGGCGAAGCAGGAGTCCCGCTGCTGGGTGGCGCGTTCGAAGGAGAAGACCGGCGCGGTGGTGCTCTCGATCGCGGGCACCCGCAGGGCACGTTCGGCGGTCAGGCCGGGGATCCCGAGCTCCCGCAGGGCGACGCCGCCCTCGTAGCCCTGGCGCGGGGCGAGCACGGTCACCCGTACCGATGTGGTGAGGCCCGGCAGCGTGCTCAGCCGGTGCGGGCCCGGGGTGGCCGGCACCGGCCGGTCCACCACGCCCTGGTCGGTGGTGAGCCGGACCAGCGAGACCGGCGCGGAGATCCGCAGGTCGTCGACGAAGTCGACGGTGACCGCGGTGATCCGCTTCGCGGTCTCCAGCTCCACCTCGAGCCACTGCCCGATCGCCGGCTCGTACGGGTCCGACTTCCAGGCCGTCGACACGTCACCGTCGAGCGCCGCGAACGGCATCGCGGACGGGTCGGTCGCGCCGACCGAGTCGGCGAAGCTGGCGCTGCTGGACGCCTCGACCGCGCGGATCCCTTGATAGGTGGCGACCGTCTGGCGCCCGTCGGCGGCGAACGGCAGCACGTCGCTGCGCACCCGCCCCTGCCGGGTCTCCTCGTCCTCGGTGAGGGTCTGGCTGACGTTGTCGCGGATCCGGCCGATGTTGAGTTCCCGGCGCCGCAGCCCGTCGGTGACGATCCGCTCGCCCCGGGTCTCCGGCAGGCCCAGTTCCCCGTCCTGGTCGCCGGCGAGGACCGCCGGCTGGGCCGGGTCGATCAGCCGCTGTTCCAGGACGCCGAGCAGGGACTCCGGGCCGCCGCTGACCACCGGCACGTTGTCGGCCGCGGTCGCCGACACCACCGGCGTCGGCTGTTCCACCTCGAAGATCTCGATGGCCGGCACGGAGACGCCGTCGTCGACCGGGCTCACCTCGGTGCCACCGGCGTAGACCGGCGGGCCGAAGGTGGCGGCCACCTTGAGGCCGGGCGAGCCGGTCACCGCGCGGCGGATCACCGCGACCGGCGGCGCCTGGGTCGCGGTGCGGTCCAGGTCGTTGCGGACCATCAGGTAGCGGTAGCCGGAGCGGGCCAGGAAGGCGGCCAGCGCCGACGAGCCGCGGCCCTGCGCGAGGACGGCCTCGACCGCGTCCATCGCCCGGATGTTGCCCTCGGAGCCGAGCGGGATCTGGTTGCGGGTCGACCACGGTGCGCCGGCCAGCGGCTGCATCGGTTCGTCGACGGTACGGCCCCAGGTGTGCTGGGCGAAGCCGGCGCCGGGGACGACGAGCGTACGGGCCTGGGCGTCGCGGTCGGTGAGCCAGTCGGAGGCCTGCGTCCAGTAGGACGGCACCGACGACCAGCCGGGACCGGGCCGCAGCACCAGCATCCAGGCCGGCGCCATCGCGACGATCAGCAGCGCCGCCACGACCGGGGCCGCGGGAATCCGCACCCGCCGCCAGGCGATCACCCGGCTCGCCGCGTAGGCGATGCCCAGCGCGATCGGCAGGCGCAGGACCGGCTCGAACTTGTGCACGTTGCGCAGCGGGGCCAGCGGGCCGTCGAGCAGCTCCCGGACCAGCGGCGCGAACGGGCTGTCCAGGGTGCCGACATAGCCCATGGTCAGCAGCGACAGGCCGGTCAGCGCGCCGAGCACCAGGAACCGCCGCTCCGGCAGGCCGCGCAGGGCCAGGCCGACCAGGCCGGTGGCGGCCACCAGGGCGGTGGCGATCATCAGCGCCGGGTTGTCGATGAGCACCCAGCCGGCCGGCCACCACGGGTCGCCCTGCACGATGTAGCCGACCCACTGGTTGGTGCCGCGTACCGCCTGGAAGAGCGAGACCACCGCGGTGGTCGTGCCGGACGACTCGATGAAGTCGAGGAACGGCAGGCTGTACTCGCCGAACAGCAGCAGCGGGATGATCCACCACAGGGTCGCGCCGACGACGCAGACGCACCACCAGGCGATCAGCTTGAACAGCTGCCGGTCCCAGCGGCGGGTGATCAGCCACAGGCCGGGCAGCACCAGCGCCATCACCACGGCGGCCGCGTTGATGCCGCCCATGAAGAGCACGGCCAGCCCGGAGAGCGCGGCGGCCCGGCGCGGCGAGCCGATCCGGCGTACGCAGACCAGCGGCAGCAGCACCCAGGGCAGCGCGACCACCGGCAGCATCTCCGAGGAGAGCGGGCCGATCTCGGTGAGCATCCGGGGCGCCAGCGCGTAGGCCAGGGCGCCGAGCACCCGGCCCGGCTCGGTGCCGATCCGCAGGGCGCGGGCCAGCAGCAGCACGCCGAAGTACGCCGCGCAGAGCAGCAGCGCGCACCAGATCCGCTGGGTGATCCACGGCGGGATGCCGAGCAGGTCACCGGCCGCGAAGAACGGTCCCATCGGGAACAGGTAGCCGTACGCCTGCTGCTGCAGCTCGCCCGAGGTGGCCCACGGGTTCCACAGGTGCAGGGCGCGGGACATGAAGCCGATCGGGTTCTCGGCGAGGTCCAGCTTGGTGTCGAAGGTGGTCCGCCCGGGGCGCTGCACGAAGGCGAGCACCACGAGCAGCAGCGCACCGGCGAGGGCCAGGTAGGGGCGGCGCGGGGCGGGCGGTGTGGCAGCCACGGTGGGCGTCCGCTCCCGGAGGGCGGCAGTCATCGGCGGCACTCCGGGGGCAGGCAGCTGAATTCGGCGAGCGAACTATAGAAGATGTCGCGGATTCCGGAAGGCTTCTCGGTGAGCGCGACCTGGCCGCCGGTGACCGTGGCGATCTGGTTCAGCTCGTCCTTGTCGATGTCCGGGCCCACGCCGATGAACAGGATCGGCAGCGGCCGTTTCTTGTCGACCAGCCCTTTCAGCTCGCGCAGCAGACGGGCCCGGCTGATGCCGCCGGCGTTGTCGTCGCGGCCGTCGGTCAGGATCAGCACCATATTGATCTTTCCGGGCTGCCAGTTGCGGGTGCCGTCCCGGTAGGCGGCGAGGGTGGTGTTGTAGAGGCCGGTCCGGCCGTCGGGCTCGACCTCGATGCGGCCGACCCGGTCGAGCATCTGCTGGCGGCGCGGGCCGATCGGGCCGACCGGGATCACCTCGCGGTAGTCGCGCCCGCCGTCGAGGTCGGTGGAGAACTCCCAGACGCCGAGCTCGGTGGTGCCCAGCAGCAGGTTCGAGCCGTCCTGCGCGGCCTTGATGGTGGCGCTCAGCCGGGTCTCGTTCGAGCCGGGCACCGCGGACCCCATCGAGCCGGAGATGTCGAAGACGGCCAGCATCCGGGCGCTGATGTGCACCCCGCCCCAGCTGTTGAGCAGGTCCTCGGCGGCCGCCTGGTCGGGCAGCTCAGCCGGCGGGTAGTCGGCGGCGCGCACCTTGGTGGCCGGCGGGACCTCCTTCGCGCCCTTGCCGGCCGGGGTTCGCAGCCCGTGCGTGGTGAACACGGCCGCACCGTCGTCGGCGAGCATCGAGTGCAGGAACGCGGTGGCGTCGTCGCGGCCCGTGCCGGTGGAGGTCAGCACCGCGTACGGGTAGTCGGGGCCGGGGACGGCCGCCGGCGGGTAGACCGCGACGTGGCGCCGGCCGGCCTCGGCGGCGAGCAGAACCTGCTGCTCGGTGCTGACCACGGCGGTCTCGTTGGCGCCGGGACCGGACGGTTCGGGTGCGGCCTCACCGGCGGTCGACACGGTGTCCGGCGAGATCCGGCGCATCACCGCGACCGTGCCGGCCGGGTCGGACTTGGCGACGGCCCGCATGCCGACCAGCGCGGCGAAGCCGATCGGGCTGGTGGCCGGGTCGGGCAGCAGCACCGGCACCGGCTTCTTGGCGGCGCCGACCAGGCCGGGCCAGCCGAGCCCGGTGCCGTTGAGCCGGGTGTCGGAGCGCTGGTCGAGGGCGACCACCACCGGGGTGGTGGCGATCGAGACGCCGCTGTCGGGCACCTGGAACGCGCCGATGGACCGGGCCCGGCGCAGCCACAGCGTCGACTCGGGCACCCAGACGTCCGGGATCGGGATGGCGGTCTCCGCGCTCGGGCTCGGGTTCACCGAGGGTTTCACCGACGGCGAGGCGCCGGCGGCGGGCACGTCGCGCCCGACGGTCCGCAGCACGTCGGCCGACTCGCGGCCCTCGACGACCACGTCCAGGCACGGCTGCCGGGCGCTGAACCGGTCGGCGAGCTCGCGGACCGGCAGAGCGACGCTCGGCGCGGTGGCGACCCGCAGTGTGGTGCGCTCGTCGCACCCCGGGTCGCTACGTGTTCTATCGATATACGTAAATCCGGCCCACCCGCCGAGCAGCAGGATCAGCGCCACGCTCAGCAGCGTGACCGGCCAGAACTCCGGTCGCCCACGGAGAGTCCCCTCGGTCACGCAGTCCCTCCCGTTGTGACGCCACCGTTGCGGATTTTCGCGGGGCTGCCCTAGTGTGACCCGACCGCGAATCGTACTCGCTAGTAGGGGTGGCAGAGTAGACCATGACGGATGCCTGCGGCGGTCACATCCTGTTCCTGAACTGGCGGGACACCCAGCATCCCGAGGGTGGTGGCTCGGAGCTGTTCCTCGACCGGATCGCCGCTGAGCTGATCCATCAGGGCTACCGGGTGACCCTGCTCTGTCAGGCGCACGGTACCGCGCCGGCCGAGGAGACCACTCCGGAAGGGCTGCGAATCGTGCGCCGCGGCGGCCGGCACACGGTCTACCTGATGGCCGCGCTGACCTATCTGATCGGCCTGCTGGGCCTCGGCCCACTGTCGCGTCGACGCCACGGTCGTCCGGATCTGATCATCGATGTCGGCAACGGCATGCCGTTCCTCAGCCGCCTGTACGCCCGCCGCCCGGTGATTGCCCTGGTCCATCACGTGCACCGTGAGCAGTGGCCAGTGGTGTTCGGGCCGCGGGTCGCCCGGATCGGCTGGTGGATCGAGTCGCGACTGGCGATCCGCGTCTATCGCCGATGCGCCTATATAACAGTGTCCGAATCCACCAGGGACGAGCTGATCGGGCTGGGCGTCGACGCGCACCGGATCAGCGTCGTCCACAACGGCACACCGGAGGTCACCGCGCCGCCGGCGCCGCGTACCCCGCACCCGAGCCTGATGGTGCTGGGCCGGCTCGTGCCGCACAAGCGGGTGGAGTTCGCGCTGCGGGCGACCGCGCTGCTCGCCACCGAGCTGCCCGACGTCGAGCTGGTGGTGGCCGGGCAGGGCTGGTGGGACGAGCCGCTGATCAAGCTGGCCGCGGACCTGTGCATCGAGGACCGGGTGCGGTTCACCGGCTTCGTCTCCGAGGAGCGCAAGCACGAGCTGCTCTGCGGATCCTGGCTGCTGCTGATGCCCTCGCTGAAGGAGGGCTGGGGCCTGACCATCGTCGAGGCCGGCGCCCGGGGCACGCCGTCGGTCGCGTTCCGCTCGGCCGGCGGTGTTGCCGACGCCATGGCCGACGGCGAGACCGGCGTGCTGGTCGACAACGAGTACGAGTTCTACCTGCAGGTGCGCTCGCTGCTGCTGGACGGCCGGCGCCGCCTCGCGATGGGTGAGGCGGCGACCGCGCACGCCCGGCGGTTCACCTGGGAGAAGGCCGGCGAGGCCTTCGGCAGGGTGGTGGCCCGGCAGCTTCCCACGGCGCCCGCGGCCCCGGCGAGCCAGCGGGTCTCCTGACCCCCTCGGAAACGCCACATGCCCGGTGATCCAGTGGATCACCGGGCATGTGGTGGTGGGTCAGCGAGTGCCGTAAGCCGCCGGCTCCGTGTCGCTGGTCTCGATGCTGGCGACGTGATCGGCGGACGGGCTCACTGCACCGACGGTCGCGAGAATGCCGACGATGCCGAGGACACCCCCGGCGACAGCCGCGACTACGAAGGTGGCCAACTTGGCCATGTTTTTTCCTCCCCGGACTCGTGGGTGCGCGGACCGTACCACGATCTACGGCGTAGCCGCAGTACTGCTAGACCAGCGCAGACCACAAAACTACCCGCGAGTAAATGAGCCGCCAGCGCGGGTATCCGCCGGCCGGCGGCGGCGGTTCTCGTGGTCTGCGGCGCGGCCGGGTTCTCCCAGAGCTGCAGGTACGGACCGTCATGAACCAGTCGCAGACCGGTGAGGACACCGGCCGGCGGTCCGGCCACGGCGCCCTTGCGGACGAGCACCCAGCGGACCCCGAGTTCGGCGGCCGGCCGGCCCTCGGCCAGCAGCGCCTGCGCGGCGGTGGCCCGCGGGCTCTCCCCGTCGACGGTGACCGTGCCGACCCGCAGCGCGTCGTTCATCAGCACCGGGGCGTCCAGATAGCGCGGCGCCGGGTCGCGCACCACCACCCCGCGGGTCCAGTCGTAGCGCTGGTAGCCCTCGAACGGCAGCGACAGCACCTCACCGGGCACGGCCGCCACCCGCGCGGCCACCGCGTCCCAGTCGGCCGGGTAGCGCACCGGCCGCAGCGCGCCGGCGCCGCCGAACGCCAGGTCCGGCATGACCACCACCGGCAGCAGCATCGCGCCGGCCAGCAGCACCCGGCCGGCCGCCGGCTCGAACCGCCGGGCCAGCCGGTCGGCGAGCAGTTCGGCGCCGAGCGCGAAGCCGAGGGCGACCACCAGCGCGTACGGGATCAGGAACTTCTGGCCGTCGCGCAGCAGCCCGGCGCCGGGCACGTGCACCACCAGCCACTCCAGGGCCGCCACGGTGGGGCCGGTGGCCCCGGCGGCGGCCAGCACGAACCCGCCGGCGGCGAGCACGAACAGCCGGTCCGCGCCGCCCGGCCAGCGCCGGCGCAGCTCGCGCAGGCCCGGCACGGCCACCGCCAGCAGCAGCACGGTCACCACCGGGACCAGCACCGAGGACCGGCTGGCCGGCACGGTCTGCGCGTTCCAGATGCCGCCGGTGCCGGCGAGCGCCAGCCACGAGCCGGCCCAGTTCTCGGCCCGCGCGGCGAACATCGCCACGCCCTCCGGATCGGAGCTGCCGCCGGCGGCGCTCGCCAGCGCGGCCAGCAGCCACGGCGCGTTGAGAGCCGCGACCGCCGCCACCGCCAGAGCGGTGACGCGCGACCGCAGCGGCAGCAGGACCGCCACGGTGAGCAGCGCGATCAGGCCGCCGGTCGGGGTGAGCGCGGCGGGCGCGGCGGCCAGCACCAGCCGGGCCAGGGCGCCCGGCCGGCCGGCACGCAGGTCACGCGCGGCAGACACCAGCCAGGGCAGGGCGGCGTACGCGAGCAGCAGCGCCCACTGCCCCAGCAGGAGTCGTTCGGCGAGGTAGGGCGTCCAGGCGTAGGCCAGCGCCGCGACCACCCGGGGCATCGTGCGGGCTGTCGGCAGCAGCCGGGCGGCGCCCAGCGCGGCCAGATAGACCACCGCGACCAGGGCGACGCGCTGCAGCAGCCAGCCGGGCACGAGCAGGTTGGCCGCCGACACCACCGCGTCCAGCGGCACGGCACGGGGCAGCGCGTCGGCGGGGGCGATCATCTCCCAGTTCAGCGGCTGCCGCGGCACGAACACCATGTCGTAGCGCAGCACGTAACCGGGCAGCGCCAGCGGGGCCAGCACCACCGCGGTGACCAGGGCGGCGACCGCGTGCGGGACGAGACGGCGCGGCACTACCCGGCCGGGGCGGGCACGAGCTTGCCGACCGCGATCTCGTCGGTGCAGAGGCTGGTCGCGGCGTCGGCGACGGTCAGCTCCAGGTCGGCGCCGGCCCCCCACACGATCATGAACTGGGCGTTGAGGCCGCGGTGCACGTCGAATCCGACCGGGTCGTCGGCGCCGATGCGCACCGTCGCCGAGGTGTCCCGGTCGCTGAGGTAGGCGATCCGGACCACGTGCCAGTAGGCCGCGACGGTCTCCCGCAGCGGGATCCGCACCGGCTTGCCGCCGACCCGGTAACCGCACCCCTGCAGCGGACCGGGTTTCGCCGTCACCCCCTCGACCCAGCCGGGACGGACGTGGCCGGTCTCGTCGAAGACCGAGATCTCCCGGCCCTCGGTGACGAAGATCGGGCCGTCCTCCAGCGGGCCGAAGAACCGCGACTGCATGTGGTACGGCTGGGACAGGCGCCCGACCACCGCCTCCGGCACCGGCTGATCCATGAACACGGTGCCCGCCGGGATCCGCTTCAGGTCGGCGCGCGCGTTCGCCAGGTAGTCCCGGCCCGCCTTGACCGACCATGCGTCGCCGTACCGCACGATGGTGAACGCCGCGCTGGCCAGCAGCAGGACCAGGCTGCCGAGCAGGACCGGGCGGCCCAGCCGGGGCCTCAGCCGGACCGCCGCCTCCGGGACCGGCCGGGCCGCCGGCGCGTCGTCGAAGCCCTCGCGCCGCAGGCCGCACAGGGCCGCGCCGGCCGCGATCGCCGCGACCACCACCACGTCCGAGATGTAGCGGGGCACCATGCCGGCGACCGCGCTGTAGACCGAGCCCAGCCGGGTCGCGCCGAGCAGGCCGGCGACCAGGACCAGGTAGAGCAGGACGAGCAGCCAGGCCCGCGCCGCGAAGGCGCCGCGCAGCCAGACCGTGTAGCCGATGAAGCCGACCACGAGCACCAGGGCCAGCCACTGGGCGAACACCGCGGGCGCGGTGATCGGGGCGCCGTCACCCACGCCGAACCAGGTCCAGGGGCCGCCGAGCAGGCCCGGCAGCAGCGTCTGCCCGAACATCTGGCCGACGAAGTCGAGCACCTCGGTGACCGAGGACGGCCGGCGCAGCGACGAGGTGGACCGCGACAGGTACACCGCCAGGAACCCGAGCGAGAGCAGGGTCAGCACCAGCCACGCCGGCCACCAGCGACGGACCGTGGTAACCACCGCGCGCACCGGCCCGCCCGGCGCGTAGAGGCAGACCGCGAGCAGGAAGACGAGGGCGACCGTGAGCAGCGCCTTCTCGAAGAAGAGCAGCCCCAGCAGAACCGCCGCGGCGAGCGTGACCACGTGCTTGAGCTGCTGCGTCCGGATGTACTTCACCGTGGCGCCGACCGCCAGGATCATGGCGAGCTGCATCGGCAGCATGTTGATGCCGACCGCCCACCAGGAGGTGGCCTCCAGGGTCAGCGGGCTGAACACGAAGATCGTCAGCGGCACCAGCAGGGTCCAGCCGGGCAGCAGCATCAGCACGAGCAGCCGGTAGAAGACCACGCTCACCAGCGCCTGCCCGGCGATCAGCAGTGCCAGGAACGGCAGGTAATCGAAGCCGCCCAACCGCAGCGTCAGCCAGCTGACCAGGTGGCCGGCCGGCATCAGGTGGTTGTTGAAGAGCCGGAACAGGTACTCCGGGGAGAGCCCGTTCGCGTCGGCCAGCGACAGGATCGGGTAGTCGTCGTAGGAGAGATATCCCCGGTAGGCGACCGCTGCCCGGATCGCCAGGGCGGCGACGATCAGCGCCGCGGCGACGGCCGGCACGGTGAGGGCCGGGCCGCGGGCGGTCTGCGGCGGGGCTGCGGTCTGCGTGGCTACAGGCACGTCAAGAGGTTGCCACAACTTCGAACACCCGGTCAGCCCGGGACTGAACGACCACTAGACCTGAAGTTTCCTCACCAGTAACCTGCGATGGCCAGCACAGGGAGCGATTGCGAGGCGACATGACACACCCGAGCAACGCAGTCGACGTCTGCGTGGTGGGGGGCTGCGGACGGGTCGGCCTGCCGTTGGGCATCGCCCTCGCGGCACGCGGGCTGTCCGTGGTGCTCTACGACATCGACGCTGCCGCGGTCGACCGGGTCAACGCGGGAAATCTGCCGTTCGCCGAGGGTGGCGCGGCGCAGCCGATGACCGAGGCGCTGGCCGCCGGCCGGCTGCGGGCCACCACCGATCCGACCAGCGTCGGGCTCGCCGACGCGCTGGTCGTGGTCGTCGGGACCCCCGTCGACGAGCACCTCAACCCCGACCTGGGCGCGGTGCCACGAGCCATCGAGCGGTGCGTCGAGCACCTGCGCGACGGCCAGCTCATCGTGCTGCGCAGCACCGTCTACCCAGGCGTCACCGCGCTCACCGAGAAGCTGCTGACCAGCCGCGGCCTCACCGTCGACGTGGCGTTCTGCCCGGAGCGGATCGCCGAGGGCAAGGCGATGACCGAGCTCTTCACGCTGCCGCAGATCGTCTCCGCGCGTACCCCGCAGGCGATGGAGCGGGCCGAGAAGTTGTTCCGGCACCTGACCGACTCGATCGTGCCGCTGCAGCCGGAAGAGGCCGAGCTCGCGAAGCTCTACACCAATACCTGGCGCTATCTGAAGTTCGCGGCCGCCAACCAGTTCTGGATGATGGCGAACGATTTCGGCCTGGACTTCGAGCGGATCCGGCACGCGGTCACCTTCGACTACCCGCGCGCCGCCGACCTGCCGATGCCGGGCTTCGCGGCCGGGCCGTGCCTGCTCAAGGACACCATGCAGCTGGCGGCGTTCAACCGGAACAACTTCGTGCTCGGCCACTCCGCGATGCTGATCAACGAGGGCCTGCCGCTCTACCTGGTCTCCCGGCTGGAGGACCGCTTCGACCTCGCCGAGCTGAGCGTCGGCATCCTCGGCATGGCGTTCAAGGGCGGCAGCGACGACTCCCGCGACAGCCTGGCCTACAAGCTGCGGAAGATTCTCACGCTCAAGGCGCGCGAGACCCTCTGCACCGATCCGTACGTGGCCGACGACCGTTTCCTCCCCCTCGACGACGTGCTGAAACGAGCCGACCTGCTGGTCATCGCGGCACCACACGCGGACTACGCCGAGTTGGACACCGAGAAGCCGGTCATCGACATGTGGGGCCTGACCGGACAGGGGGTGCTGGTGTGACGCCACGGGTTTCGGTGGTCATCCCGGTCTACAACGAGGGCGAGGGCGTGGTCCGCCACCTCGAGCGGATCCTGCGCGAGGTGCTGCTGCCCGCGGAGATCCTCGTCGTGCACGACATGCCGGACGACACCACGGTGCCGTTCGCGCAGGAGATCGCGCGGCACGACCCACGGGTGCGCACGGTGCTCAACACGTACGGCCGGGGGCCGGCCAACGCGATCCGGTTCGGCATCGACGCGGCCGCGGCGCCGGTGGCGGTCGTGACGATGGCCGACGGCTGCGACGACCCGCGGCAGATCGACGACCTGGCCCGGCTGGTCGACCGGGGCGTGGTGGTCGCGGCGGCGTCGCGCTACATGCCCGGCGGCCAGCAGGTCGGCGGCCCGCGGTTCAAGCGGATGGCCTCGCGCTGGGCCGGGCGCACCCTGCACTGGTTCGCCCGGGTCGGCACCCGGGACGCCACCAACAGCTTCAAGGCGTACGACACGGATTTCGTCCGTGAGGTGGGCATCGAGTCGAACACCGGCTTCGAGATCGGCATCGAGCTGACCGCGAAGGCGACCCGTCTGGGCCGCCCGGTCGCCGAGATCCCGACGATCTGGCTGGACCGTCAGCTCGGCGAGTCGCACTTCGACGTGGGCCGGTTCATGCCCAGCTACCTGCGCTGGTACTTTTTCGCGTTCGGCCGCAAGCTGCCGGCCGATCAGCTTGCCGCCCGCTGGGCGGCCCGGAAGCCGGACACCGCGCCGGCTGATCGCGACAAGGAGGGCACCCGGGCATGACGAAGGTGCTGGTCACCGGCTCAGCCGGGTTCATCGGGGGCTATCTGGTCGAGGAGCTTCTCGGCCGCGGGCACGAGGTGGTCGGGCTCGACAACTTCTCCAAGTACGGCCCGGTGTCGCACAGCTACGACGACCACCCGCGGTTCCGCTTCGTCGAGGGCGACGCCCGCGACACCGGCCTGCTCGCCGACCTGCTCGCCGACTGCGACCACTTCGTCGCCGGCGCCGCGATGATCGGTGGCATCTCCTACTTCCACGCCTACGCCTACGACCTGCTCGCCACCAACGAGCGGATCATGGCGGCCTCCTGCGACGCGGCGATCGCCGCGCACCGCGCCGGCCGGCTCAGGAAGATGACGTACGTGTCGTCGTCCATGGTCTTCGAGTCGACCGACCGCTGGCCGAGCAAGGAGGGCGACCAGCTCGAGGTCCCGCCGCCGGTCTCGTCGTACGGTTTCCAGAAGCTGGCCGTGGAGTACTACGCCCGCGCCGCCTGGGACCAGTACAAGCTGCCCTACACGGTCGTCCGGCCGTTCAACTGCGTCGGCATCGGCGAAGGGCGGGCGCTGGGCTCGGCCGAGGTGATGTCCGGCAACGTCAAGCTGGCCATGTCGCACGTCGTCCCGGACCTGGTGCAGAAGGTGCTCAAGGGCCAGGACCCGCTGCACATCCTGGGCAGCGGCGACCAGGTGCGCCACTACACCTACGGCGGTGACCTGGCCCGCGGCATCGCCACCGCGATGGAGCACGAGGCCGCCACCAACGACGACTTCAACCTCTCCACCGCCGAGTCGACGACCGTGCTGGAGCTCGCCGAGCTGATCTGGCGCAAGATCAAGGGTCCGGACGTCCCGTTCCGCCACGTCAGCGACGAGCCGTTCGCGCACGACGTGGCGATGCGCGTGCCGGACGTGACCAAGGCCCGCGAGGTGCTCGGCTTCACCGCGGAGACCTCGCTCGACACGATGCTCGACGAGGTGATCCCGTGGATTCAGCAGGCGGTCGAGGAGGGCCGCCTGTAGGCGGCGCCCCCACGACGGCGCGCACCTCGCGGATCGGCATCGCCGGCGCCGCGGTCGCCGTCGCCAGCGCGGGGACCAGCGCGCTGGGCTATCTCGTTCCGGTGCTCGGCGCCCGCCGCCTCGACGCCGCCGACCTGGGCGCCCTGGCGACCGTGCTGGCGATCGCCGGCATCGTCAGCGTGCCCAGCATGGGCCTGCAGATCGCGGTGGCGGTGCACCGGGCCCGGCATCCGGGCGCGACCGCCCGGCGGGCCGGCTGGCTGACCGCCGCCGTCTGCGCCGGCCTGGTCGCGCTGCTGGCCCCGGTGGCGGCCCCGCTGCTGGACGTGCCGCTGAGCGTGACGCTGCTGCTCGCCGTCTACATCGGCGCGATCGTGGCGGCCGGCCGCTGGCTCGGCGAGCTGCAGGGTGACGAGCGGTTCCTGCGCCTGGCCGTGGGCATGGCACTACTCGCGGCCGGCCGTTACGGCGGGCTCTCCGCCGGCCTGCTGCTCGGCGCCGGGCTGACCGGGTCGATGCTGCTCGGCACCGCGACGGCGCTGCTCATCCCGGTGGCGCTGGCCCTGGTGACCCGGGGCCTGCCGGCCTTCCCCGACGGGCGGGGCATCACCGCGCGGCAGGTGTTCACGGCCTGCTCCGCGACACTCGCGATGCTCGTCGTGTCGTACGCGGACCTGCTGCTCGCCCGCGCCCTGCTGCCCGCGGCCGACTCGGGCGCGTACGCCGTGGGCACCGTGCTCACCAAGGGCGCGCTGTGGGCGCCGCAGGTGGTCACCGTGCTCGCGCTCCCCCGCCTGGCGCAGGGCAGCCGGCGCGCGCTGATCGTCGCGGTCGGGCTGGTCACCGGCTCCGGGACGCTGCTGATCGCGATGTCGGCGCTGGCCGGCGGCCTGGCGTTCCGGGTGGCCGGCGGTCCCGACTACGTCGGCCTGGGCCGCTACGCGCCGGTCTTCGCCGCCACCGGCGCCCTCTACGCGCTGGTGTTCGTGCTGGTCAACGCCCAGGTGGCGGCCGGCGCGAAGTGGCCGTCGGCGCCGCTGTGGCTCTCCACCGCGGTGCTCGTCGTGGTGGCCTGGCTGGTGCCGCACACCTTCCCGGCGATCATGTGGTGCGCCGCCGGCACGGCCGCGCTCGCCCTGGCCGCGACGGCCTGGGCGACCTGGCGCAGCGGCGCCACGAGACTGACCGGCGCCGCCCTCACATCGTGAGTGCAACGCCCTGACCGGCCGGCGGTTGTGGCCCGACCCCCGTTAGGGAAGCAGTCCGCCGGGACGGGTTAGGCCGTTCCGGCCGGATTTGCGGCGCGAGCACGCAACGGCCTCGCCGGGCCCTCTACCACGGCTAACTTTCCTGGCACGCGATTTGCGCAACACGTGCCAGAGGAGAACAAAATGGTCGACGATTCCATCCGGCTGGGCCGGCGAACCCTGCTCGCCGGCACGGCGGGCGCGGCCGGCGCGGTCGCCGTCACGGCCGGCATGTGCCCCGGCGCCGCGGCCGCAGCGGCCGGCGCACCCGGCCGGCCGGCCGACTGGAAGCACGCGGTCGCCTGGACCCGTGGCAGCGACATCGCCGTCAAAGCCGGCCGGGAGAAGGAGGGCCGCTTCGGGGTCATGTTCAAGAGCGAGGCGGCGTACAGCCCGCCGGACGATCTGCTCAAGTCGCTCGCCGCCCAGATGGGCGAGCCGTCCGGGCCGAACACCGGCGACCTCGACAACCCGCGCATCCCGGCCGGCTTCACGTTCCTCGGCCAGTTCATCGACCACGACATGACGCTGGACCGGACCCCGCTGTCCGAGCAGCAGTCCGACCCGCAGGCGCTCACCAACTTCGACACCCCGCAGTTCGACCTGGGCTCGCTCTACGGTCGCGGTCCGGCCACCGACCCCGATCTGTACGAGGCCGACCGCACCCGGATGAAGGTGGTCCGCAACGCCAACGGGGTCGACGACCTGCCCCGGCGCTCCGACGGCAGCGCGTTCCTCGGTGACGCCCGCAACGACGAGAACCTGATCATCGCCCAGCTGCACCTGGCCTTCGCGAAGTTCCACAACCGCTGCCTGGCGACCGGACTGGCCAAGAACCTGGCCGAGGCGCAGCGGCTGACCCGCTGGCACTTCCAGTGGATCATCGTGCACGACTTCCTCGACAAGGTCGCCGGGCCCGAGGTGGTGGGCCGGTTCCTGGACGGCAAGGGCAAGGTCAAGCGGGAGCACTACAAGCCGAAGAACCCGAACCGGCCGATGATGCCGATCGAGTACTCGGTCGCCGCGTACCGGTTCGGGCACAGCATGATCCGCGCCGGGTACCTGCTCAACACCCGGACCAACCCGCCCGCCGCGGCCGCCATCTTCGGCGCCGAGGGCAGCGACCTGCGCGGCAACCGCCCGCTGCCGGCCCGCCTCGAGATCGACTGGTGGCACTTCTTCGACGTGCCCGGCAAGCCGGCCGCCCCGCGCAACGCCGCCCGCCGCATCGACGGCAAGCTGTCGCTGCCGCTGTTCAACCTCCCCGCCACCGTGGTCGGCGACGGCACCTCGCCCTCGCTGGCCGAGCGCAACCTGATCCGCGGCAAGCGCCTCGGCCTGCCCGCCGGGCAGGACGTCGCCCGGCGGATGGGCATCACCCCGCTGACCAACGCGCAGCTCGGCCTGCCCGACCCGGCGAACCCGGGCTGGCAGGACAAGGCGCCGCTCTGGTTCTACCTGCTCAAGGAGGCCGAGCTCAGCCACGCCGGGCAGCGGCTCGGCCCGGTCGGCGGCCGGATCGTCACCGAGGTCATCCTCGGCATCCTGGAGGCGGACAAGAACAGTTACCTGCGGGCCAACCCGGGCTTCCGCCCGGCAGCGCCGATCGCGCCGGCCACCGGCCAGTTCAGCACCGGCGACTTCCTCAAGTTCGCCTTGGACATGTAGCGGAAAGGCGGCACGGGACCGCGGGTTCAGCGCGCCGTGAGCGGGGTATCTAGTGTGATCACCATGGGCCCGACACTGAGCGCGAAGAAAGCGCGGTCCGCGCTGCGCAACTCGGCGAGCATCTCGCTCCAGATCCTGCTCGTGCTGCTCATGACCTGGGTGGCCCTGTGGCTGCTGGGCAAAGCCTGGTCGATCATCTGGCCGCTCGTGCTGGCGCTGCTGCTCACCACGCTCACCTGGCCACCGGTGCGGTTCCTGCGCCGCCACCGGTGGCCGGCAGCGCTGGCCGCCTCCGTGGTGACCGTGCTCTTCCTGCTGGTCGCCGCGGGCACTCTGGTCGGGATCGTCGCCCCGGTGGCGTCGGAGTCACCGCAGCTGGCTGAGGGTGTGGCGAACGGTATCCAGACGGTGCGTGACTGGGCCGCCGGCCCGCCGCTGAACATCGGCGACGACGAGGTGAACACGGCCGCGAACACGGCCATCGACCGTCTCCAGGCCAGTGTGGGCAGTATCGCCACGGCCACCCTCACCGGCGTGAACACCGTGGTGGACGGACTGGTCACCACGATCCTGGCGCTGTTCCTGATGTTCTTCTTCCTCAAGGACGGGCCCCGCTTCCTGCCCTGGCTGACCCGGCAGCTGCCCGGCCGGCTCTCGGTGGACGTGCCGGTCGTCTTCGCCCGCAGCTGGGAGACACTCGGCGCGTTCGTCCGCTCGCAGGCATTCGTCGGCCTGCTCGACGCGGTGGCGATCGGCATCGGCCTGTGGATCGTCGGGGTGCCGCTGGTGCTGCCCCTGGCCGTGCTCACCTTCGTGGCCGCGTTCGTGCCGATCGTCGGCGCGCTCTTCGCCGGCTTCGTCGCGGTGCTGATCGCGCTGGTCTCCAACGGGTGGACCGACGCGCTGATCGTGCTCGGCATCATCGTGGCGGTGCAGCAGCTGGAGGGCAACGTCTTCCAGCCGATGGTGCAGAGCCGCGGCCTGGGCCTGCACGCGGCCGTCGTGCTGCTCGCGGTCACCCTGGGCAGCAGCCTCTACGGCATCGTCGGCGCGCTGCTCGCGGTGCCGGTCGCCGCGATCGTCGCGGTCTTCTGGAACTATCTGCGCGAGCAGCTGAGCGACTCGCCAGCCCCGCCACCGGACGATCCCGCCGACGAAGCCGCCGAAGAGGCTATTCGCAGCCCGGAGACCGCCGGACGGCCGGAAGTCGCCTAACCGACAGAACTCCATCCGCGACGCCGAGCGCTCCCGAACCTCCTCCGACAGGCCAAGCAGCCCGTAGGAGGATCAATGCAACAGCGCTCATTTCGGCGACCAGCACTCGGCGTCGCGGCCGCACTGGCCGCCGCGGCGTGCGTCGCCTCGCTAGCGCCGACCATCGGCACGGCATCCAGCCACCGCGAGGCCCCGCTCGTCGCCGGCGAGCCCCGGCTCGACAACACCGATGTGTACGCGTTCGTCAGCCCCGACGCGCCGGACACCGTCACCATGATCGCCAACTGGCTCCCGTTCGAGGAGCCCAACGGTGGTCCCAACTTCTACTCGTTCGCGACCGAGACCGCGTACGACATCAACATCGACAACGACGGCGACGCCGAGCCGGACCTCACGTACCGGTGGACGTTCGACGACAACTACCGCAACCGCAACACGTTCCTCTACAACACCGGGCCGGTCACCACGCTCGACGACCCGGACCTGAACTACTTCCAGACCTACCGTCTCCAGGCGATCACCGAGAGCGGCACCACGACGCTGATCCGCAACGGCAAGGTGGCGCCGTCGCGGGTCGGAACGGCGTCGATGCCGAACTACGGCGCGCTGGCCGACGCGGCGGTCACCCGCCTGCCGAACGGTGGCAAGACCTTCGCCGGGCAGGCCGACGACCCGTTCTTCCTGGACCTGCGGATCTTCAATTTCCTCTACGGCGGTGACTTCTCCGAGATCGGCCAGGACACGGTCAAGGGCTACAACGTCAACACCCTGGCCATCCAGGTGCCCAAGAGCGCCCTGGCGCTCAAGGGCGACGCCACCCGCAACCCGGCGGTCGGCATCTGGAGCACCACCTCCCGCAAGCGCGTCGAGGTGGTCGGCACCAAGAACCAGCGGGACCGCTCCGGCGAGTTCCGGCAGGTGTCGCGGCTCGGCATGCCGCTGGTCAACGAGGTGGTCATCCCGGTCGGCCGCAAGGACGAGTTCAACGCCACGCAGCCGCGCAACGACGGCCGCTTCCTGCAGTTCGTCACCAACCCCGAGGTGCCCCGGCTGGTCGAGCAGATCTACCGGATCCCGGCCCCGGCGACACCGCGGCAGGACCTGGTCGAGGCCTTCCTCACCGGATTCTGCAAGGACTGCGGGCCGGTCGCGATCGACCTGAACTCGCAGCGGATCAACAAGGACGTCGACGCGAGCAAGTTCCGCCCCAGCGAGCAGCTGCGGCTGAACATGTCGATCCCGCCGGCCGCCCAGCCGAACCGCTTCGGGGTCCTCGGCGGCGACAACGCCGGCTTCCCGAACGGCCGCCGGCTCGCCGACGACGCGCTCGACGTGACACTGCGGGTCGCCGAGGGCGTCCTGCTGCCGAACCACCCGGCCGCCGTCGACGGACTCGGTGACGCGGTGGACACCAACAACGTCCAGTTCCGGGGCGCGTTCCCGTACGTCGCCCTGCCCAACGCCGTCGCCGTCAACCAGCAGTAGACCTACGAGCTCCGGGCCCGCCGCAGGCGGGTCCGGAGACATAAAGGAGCGCGTCGTGAAGCGTCTCATCGTTGTGGCCGTCGTGGTGCTGGCGGCCGTTCTGATCGGAGCCGGGTTCCTGGTGACCCGGCGTTCGTCCGCCCCGGCCGCGGGTCCCGCGCTGCCGGCGCCGGACCAGTTCGCCCCGGGCGTCTGCCGCGACGCCGCCGACACGATCATCGCGCTGGCCCGGGTGACCCGGCAGACCGACGCCGCCGCGATCACGGTGCCGGACCGGGAGGAGTTACGCACCCTGCAGAGCCGCCTGTGGGAGTTACGTGACCAGGCGGACGGCAAGGTCTTCGACTCGATGACAGAGACGGTGCTCAATATCGGATACCTGCGGGTCCGGCTGGACAGCCGGACCGCCGAGCCGCAATACCTGGAGCAGGCGGAGGCCGCCCGAGCAAGGCTCGAGAAGACATGCCAGGCGTCCGCAGCGCAGTGACGGGGCCTCCGCATGCGCTTAGAGTGGTGCCGGGGTGGGGTGAGCGCCTTGGTGCATCAGAGATCCACCGAGAGTTCCACGGCGGAGCGGGCGGCGTCGTCCGAAGAGGACGCGAGGCTCCGCGATCGCCTCGTCTTCGGCGACGAGGACGCCTTCAGCGAGGTGTACGAGAAGTACAGCTGCCTCGTCTACACCATCGCGGTGCGGGTCACCCGCGACGAACGGGCCGCGGAGGACGTCGCCCAGGAGGTCTTCCTGTCCTTCTGGCAGCGCCCGTTCGCCTTCGACGCGGCGAAAGGCAGCCTGCGCGGCTGGCTCGCCATGATCGCCCACCGGCGGGCGGTGGACCTGGTGCGCCGCGAGGAGGCACACCGGCGCGGCAATCAGGACCCGCAGTTGAGCATGGCGGCACTGGGCGGCGGCGATCCGGTCGCCGACCAGGTCACCGACGCGGACACCACGCACCGCCTGCGGGCCGCGTTGCGCACCCTGCCCGAACCGTTGCGGCACGCCGTCACGTTGGCGTACCTGCACGGACGGACCTACCGTGAAGTAGCGATGGAGCTGGGCCTGCCGGAGGGCACGGCCAAGTCCCGGCTCCGCGAGGCGTTACGCCGACTGACCGTGGCGTTGAGCAATCACGCTCACGACTGATGAGGAGACATGACCGGCACATTCAGCCATGAGGCGATCTCCCAGCTCATCGGGGCGTGGGCGGTGGACGCCTGCTCCCCGGAGGAGGCGGACCTCGTCCAGGCCCACCTGCGCCGGTGTGACATCTGCACCACCGAGGCCCGCGTCCTGCGCGAGACGGTCGCCGACCTCGGCGGCGACGACCTGCGGCCGCCACCCGGCCTCGGCGCCCGGCTGCGCACGGCAGCGCACGTCCGGCGCCGGCCGGCACCGCGAGCCCCGGCGTACGCGAAGCCGTACGCCGCACAGGTCGCCGCACTCGACCTGACGCTCTCCACCCTCGATCCCGGCGGCTGGCAGCGGATCGCGGCGTACGAGGAGATGAGCGTCCACGACCTGCTGGCCCACCTGCTCGCCACCGACAGCCTGGTCGCCGCGGCGCTCGGCGTGCCGGTGCAGCCGCCGATGGAACCCGGGACGAACCCGGTGGCGCGGACCGCCGTGGTGGTCGCCCAGGAGCGCGAGCGCCCGGTCGAGCAGACCCTGCGGGCCTGGCGTGACCAGGCGGAGGCGCTGTGCCGGGTCCTTCCGCGCCGGCCCGGCGACGCCACGGTGACCCTCGGCTTCCCGATGGTGGTGCCGGACGTGCTGCTGGCACGGGCCTTCGAGACGTGGATACACACCGAGGACATCGCCGGGGCGACCGCGAGCCCGGCGGCCACGCCGCTGCCGGAGAACCTGAGCCCGATGGCCGACCTGGCCGCCCGCATGCTGCCCAAGGTGACCGCCCGCGGATTCCCGGACGGCGGGCTCATCGGCCTGCACCTGACCGGCCCGGGCGGCGGCGACTGGACGATCCCGGCCGGCCGGTCCGATGACCTCGGCGGTGTCCCGGACGCCGAGATCACCGCCGACGTCGTCGAGTTCTGCCGGCTAGTCGGGGGCCGCCGCGATCCCGCCACGTTCCCGGCCGTCATCAGCGGTGACACCGCAGTGGCGCGGCGGTGGCTGGCCGCCGCGCCGAAGCTCGCGCCGTACCCCTGAGGGTTTTCAGCCTTTCACCGCGCCCTGGGTGAAGCCGGCGATGAAGCGGTCCAGGAAGACGTTGAAGACGATGGCGATGGGGATCGCCGCGAGCACCGTGGCGGCCTGCAGCGACTGCCAGAAGAAGACGTCGCCGCGGACCAGTTCGGTGGGCACGCCGGTGGAGAGCACCTTCTCGGTGGTCGGCGAGACGAACGCCAGGGCGTAGATGAACTCGCTGGCGGTCAGGGTGAACGCGAAGACCACCACCGCCACGATGCCGGGGAACGTCAGCGGGACCACGGCACGCCAGAACGCGGCGAGCCGGCTGAAGCCGTCCACCATCGCCTGCTCCTCGATGTCCCTCGGCACCGCCTTGAGGAAGCCGATCAGCAGCCAGATCGAGACCGGGATGGTGATGGTCGGGTAGATCAGCACCAGCGACCAGGTGGAGTCCTGCAGCCCGAGGCCGACGACCAGCCGGGACAGCGACAGGAACAGCAGGCTGGGCGGCACCAGGTAGACCAGGAAGATCGCGACGCCGAACCAGCCGGCCCACGGCCGGTCCAGGCGGGCCAGGGCGTACGCGGCCGGCAGCCCCAGCGACAGCGTGATCACCACGACCAGGACGCCGACCCACAGCGTGTTCCAGGCGAACGTGGTGAACGACGTGTTGTCGAACAGGTAGAGGACGTGGTCGGAGGTGGCCGGCCGGTTGTAGCGGAACGGGTTGTTCTCCGGGTTGTACAGGTCGCGGTTCTGCTTGAACGCGGTGACGATGCTCCACAGGAACGGCGCCGCGCAGATCAGGGCCGCCAGGATCGC
The DNA here is from genome assembly GCF_040638955.1 of Actinoplanes sp. NPDC024001. Taxonomy (NCBI): domain Bacteria; kingdom Bacillati; phylum Actinomycetota; class Actinomycetes; order Micromonosporales; family Micromonosporaceae; genus Actinoplanes; species Actinoplanes sp. NPDC024001. The sequence continues at coordinate 20,209 of NZ_JBEZZB010000006.1, read as the reverse complement.
GGCGAGGTAGAGCCCGGCCCGGGACGCGACGTGCCGCCGGGCGTACCTACGGCGCAGGTCGGTCATCGCACCTCCAGCTTGCGCACCGCGCGCAGGATCGCGATCGCCGCGGCCAGCAGCAGCGGGAACAGGAACAGCGCGATCGCCGCCCCCTGCCCCACGTCGCCGCCGTCGATGCCGCGGAAGAACGCCCAGCTGGTCAGCACCTGGGTGGCATTGTTCGGGCCGCCGTTGGTGAGCACGTCCACCACGGCCATGTCGGTGAAGGTGAAGATCGCCCCGAACAGCGCGGCGACCGCCGCCACCGGCAGCACCAGCGGGATGGTCACCTCGAACATCCGCCGCCAGTAGCCGGCGCCGTCGACGCGGGCCGCCTCGTCCAGGTCGCGCGGGATGGCGACCAGCCCGGCCACCATGATCACCGCGGCCAGCGGGGTGAGCCGCCAGACGTGCACCGCGATCACGCTGGCCATGGCCAGGCCCGGTTCGCCGAGCCAGTACATGTTGCCCTCGATCAGGCCGAGCTGGCGCAGCACCCAGTCGATCGGCGAGAAGATCGAGTCGAGCATCCAGAGCCAGGCGATCGAGGAGAGCGCCACCGGGGTGGTCCACGGCAGCAGCACCAGGAACCGGACCACCCACTTGCCGCGGAAGTCGGCGACCAGGATGTTGGCCAGCACCTTGCCGAGCACCACGATCAGCGCCATCGAGATCAGCGTGAAGACGAAGGTGTTGCCGAGCGAGCGCCAGAACACCGGGTCCTCGAAGACCCGCTGGAAGTTGCGCAGGCCGACCCAGTCGTAGGACGGATCGCCCGCGGTCACGTCGGACAGCGCGTAGCCGATCGCCAGCAGGAACGGCAGCGCCACCAGCGCCAGGATGTAGACCACGCTGGGCATCAGGAACAACCAGGCCAGCGTTCCGTCCCGGTCGGCAAGGCGGCGCGCGCTCATCGCGCGCCTCCGTTCGTACGGGTGCCGGACTCGGCGTCGAAATAGCGCAACCGGCGTTCCGGGACCATGAACGGCTGCTCCTCCCCCACCGCGACGTCGGCCTCCACGGTCGCCGGGAGGCGGGCCACCACGCGGGTGGGTTCGCCGACGCCGGTCGCGGTGCCGTAGACGTGCCGGTCGCCGGAGAGGTATTCGAGCCGGTCCACCTTCAGGCTCACCGGGAGCCCGCCACCGGGGACCACGCCGGCCGGGAACAGGTGCTCGGGGCGGAAGCCCACCAGCACGTCACCGCGCGGCACCAGGTTCATGGGCGGGGAGCCGATGAACGTCGCGACGAACGTGTCGGCCGGGTCGTCGTACACCTGCATCGGTGGACCCACCTGACGCACGCGACCCTGGGAGAGCACCGCGATGCGATCGCCGAGGCCCATGGCCTCGGTCTGATCGTGGGTGACGTAGACCGTGGTGGTGCGCACCTCGTCTTGGAACCGCTTGAGCTCGTCGCGCGCGCTCGCGCGCAGTTTCGCGTCCAGGTTCGACAGCGGCTCGTCGAGCAGGAAGACCTTCGGCTGGCGCACCAGGGCCCGGGCCAGTGCGACGCGCTGGCGCTCGCCGCCGGAGAGCTGCCGAGGCTTGCGGGCCAGCAGGTGGGAGATGCCGAGCAGATCGGCCGCCCACTTCGCCTTGCGGTCGCGTTCGGAGCGGTCGAGCTTGGCCGCACGCAGCGGGAAGACGATGTTGCCGAGCACGGTCTTGTGCGGATAGAGCGCGTAGCTCTGGAACACCATGGCGACCTGCCGCGCGCGGGGCGGCAGGCCGCTGACCACGTCGCCGTCGATCAGCACGTCGCCGTTCGTCTGCTGCTCCAGGCCGGCGATCATGCGGAGCAGCGTGGTCTTGCCGCACCCGGACGGGCCGAGGAGGACGAGGTATTCGCCCTCCTCGGTCACCAGGTCGATGCCGTCGACCGCGCGCACCCCGCCCGGGAACTCCTTCACCAGGTTCCGGACCTCGACGATCGCCACGCGTTCAGCCCTTGCCTACTAGACCCTGGGCCCGCCACTTCTCGAAGACCGCGTTGGCCTGCGCGGTGGCGGCGGCGACGGATTCGGTGGCGCTCTGCTCGCCGCGGGCGACCCGGGCGAACATGTTCGGGATGACGAAGGTGTTGAAGATCTCGCCCTCGGCGGTGTTGGCCGGGCCGGGGTAGCCGATGTTGACGCTCCACTTGGTCGCGTCGGTGAGCAGCTTCAACTTGTCCGGCGGCTTCGCGCCGAACGGGTCGGTGGAGAGCCAGCCGGACAACTCGGGCGTGCGCTCGGCGAAGGCGCAGAAGTCGTAGAGCTTGCTGGCGTACGTCGCGGCTTTGAAGTTGCTCGTGTAGTGGAGCAGGAACTCCTTGGCGGCGTCCGGGTTCGCGGCGTGCTTCGGGACGATCCAGTTGTAGAGGACGTGCTGCGCGGCGAACTGCCCGGCCGGGCCGCTCAGCGCCGGCACGAAGTGCACGTCGTCGGCGACCTGCGGGTTGGTGCCCTGCGAGGTGCGCCAGGCCGAGATCGAGTTGACGATGTACGACATCTTGCCCGCGACCAGGCCCTGGTTGTTGCTCGCGGCGTTCCAGGAGAAGACCTCGTTGGTCATGCTCTCCTTGAACAGCCGGGCCATGAACTCGACCGCCTGCACGGTCTCCGGCGAGTTCAGGACGACCCGTTCGCTCTCGTCCTGGATCGAGGCGCCGTGCGTCCACATCAGCCCGCGCAGCACCATGTTCGAGTCGATCTCCTGGGACATGCCCAGGCCCATCTGCACGTTCTTCGACTTCTTGATCTCGCCGCCGCCCTTGAGCAGGTCGTCCCAGGACGCCGGGCCGCTCGGGAAGCCGGCCGGCTCCCACAGCGACTTGCGGTAGTTGCCCGGGTCCGGGACCCAGCCCGGTGAGTACGCGTAGAACTTGCCGGTGCTCGGGTTGAAACTGGACTTCTGGCACAGCTCCAGCTGCTTGCCCCAGCGCTTGCCCGCCTCGTCGGTGAGGTCCTTGAGGTCGAGCACGCTCGGCTCGAACTGCGACAGCGGCGCGATGAACTGGATCATGTCGTGGCCCTGGCCGGCCGAGATCTCGGCGGCGATCCGGGTGGTGATCTGCGCCTGGTCGATGTGGTCGACCTTCACGTCGACGCCGGCCTTGGCGCCCCAGTCCTTGGCGAACTTGTCGAACCAGGTGTCGTGGCTGGGCACGAAGTGGCTCCACAGCAGGATGCTCAGGCCGCCGGAGAGCTTCTTCGACGGTTCCTCGTAGGTCTCGGCCGGCGCGCCGCCCGGTGCCCCGGTGGGGCCGCCCGGCCCGGCGTCCTCCTCACTCGCGCAGCCCGCGAGAAAGGCACCGACGGCCAGCGCACCCGTGGTACGTAGAAAGTTCCTCCTATTTGTCATCGGACGCTCCCTCTTCAGGTGTTCATCGATGACCGTAGAGTGTTGTGATCTAGATCACTAGCTTGCACTATCCTGGACATGTAGTGTCCAGGTATGCGGATGAGCGAAGGCGTCGAGTGGGCACTGCACACCTGCCTCAACCTGACCTGGCTGCCGGAGGACAAGCCGGTGCCCACGGCCAAGCTGGCCGCCTTCTACGAGCTGCCCGCGGCGTACCTGAACAAGCAGATGCAGGCGCTCTCCCGCGCCGGCATCGTCTCCTCGACGCCCGGCCCGCGCGGCGGGTTCCGGCTCGCCCGCGACCCGGAGCGGATCACGCTGCTCGACATCGTGGTCGCGATCGAGGGCCCGGAGGAGGCGTTCCGCTGCGAGCAACTGCTCCAGCAGGGGCCGGGCGCCGATCCCACGGTCGATTACCGCCAGGCGTGCCTGATCTCGCAGGCCATGCGGCGGGCTGATCTCGCGTGGCGGCGGGAGCTGGCGGCACAGACCATCGCCGACCTGAAGCGGTCGGTCGAGCAGCAGTTCCCCGCGACGCCGGGCAACACCGCCCATCGATTTTCCGCGCTGCGCGCCTGAGGCGCGTTTTTCGGACCTAATTCTAGACATCAGATATCCAGGATTGGAGCACTCATGTCCCTCACCTCCGCCGTCCGGGGCCAGGTCTGGCTGCCCGGCACAGCCGGCTTCGACACCGTCCGCCGGCCGTGGAACCTCGCCATCGAGCAGCCGGTCGACGCGGTCGTCGAAGCCGCCGACGCGGACGACGTCGCCGCACTCGTCCGGTACGCCCGCGGCGCCGGGCTGACCGTCACCACTCAGCCCAACGGGCACGGGGCGACCGGGCGTACCGCGGGCACCGTCCTGCTCCGCACCCGCCGCCTCGACTCCATCACGATCGACCCGGTCACCCGGCGCGCCCGGCTCGGCGCCGGCGTGGCCTCCGGCAGCCTGCAGGCCGCCGCCGCACCGCACGGCCTGACCGGCCTGCCCGGCAGCTCACCGGTGGTGAGCGTGACCGGCGTCGCGCTCGGCGGCGGCCTCAGCTGGTTCGGGCGGGCGCACGGGTGGGTGTCCGACAGCGTCCTCGCCTTCGACATCGTCGACGCCTCCGGGGATCCGCGGCAGGTCACCGCCACCTCCGATCCGGACCTGTTCTGGGCGCTGCGCGGCGGGGGCGGTGACTACGCCGTGGTCACCGGTCTGGAGATGGCGCTGCACCCGGCGCCGCACGTCTACGGCGGGCGTGTCCTATGGGCCGGGGAGCACACGGCTGAGGTCGTCGACGCCTTCCGGCGTATCGCCGCCACCGCACCGAACGAGCTGACTGTCTGGCTCGAACTGCTGCACTTCCCCGGCGCCGACCCGATGGTCGCCATCGACGTCACGCACCTCGGCTCCGCCGCTTCCCACCCCGCCGCCTCCCAGCCGACCGCTTCCCACCCCGCCGCCTCCCAGCCGACCGCTTCTCGACTCGCCGCCGAGGCCCGTGAGCTGCTCGCCCCGCTCGACGCCCTGCCGGCGCCGATCTCGGACAGCCGGCGGATCATGGCCGTCGACGAGCTCGGCTCGATCACCGCCGAACCGACCGACCCGAGCGCCGGCCTGTCGCACAGCGAATTCCTGACCGACCTGGACGACGGCACCGTCGCCAAACTCCTCGCCGATCCGATCGCTCCCCTGCTCAGCGTCCAGATCCGCCACCTCGGCGGCGCCTTCGCGCAGCCGTCCGACAGCCCGCACGGTCCGCTGACCGAACCCTTCGCGCTCTACCTGTTCGGCCTGGCCGACGACCCGGCCGCGGTCCTCGCCAAACAGGCCGCCCTCGCCGGGTCGCTGCCGGTCAGCGGGCGCAAGGTGTTCACCCTTCTCAACCCGCGAGAGACGGTCGCCGACGCCTTCACCCCGGAGACCGTGGCGCGCTTGCGCGCCATCAAGCAGCGGCACGACCCGGCGGGGCTCTTCCGCAGCAACTTCCCGGTCAGCTGAGCTGTGTGGCTGTCGGGGCATACCCTGCACACGCTGGAATGGAGGCGCTCGATGAGTGACGGGTTCTACTCGCACGCGAGGCTGTATGACCTGATGTTCCCGGGCGGCGGGCCCGCGGTCGACTTCTACCGGGCCAGCGCTGATCGGCAGGGCGGGCGCGTCCTCGAACTCGGATGCGGCACCGGGCAGAAGCTGATTCCCATCGCGGCCGACGGGCATCCCTGCGCCGGCCTGGACTTCTCAGCAGACATGCTGGCCGAGGCCCAGCGCAAGGCGGACGAGCGCGGTGCGGCGGTGGAATGGATACCGGGCGACATGCGGGCCTTCGATCTGGGCCGCACCTTCGACTTCGTGTTCATCGCCGCCAATTCCCTGCTGCATCTGCATGCGGCGGAGGATCTGGTGAGCTGCTTCCGGTCGGTTCGAAGACACCTGGCCCCGGGAGCCCGGTTCGTCTTCGACGTGTTCAACCCGAACGTGCGCCTCCTCGCCGAAGCCGACGGCGTGCGGCGCACCCGGGAGTCGTTGTCGTTCAGGGATCCGGACCGTGGCGACGTCCGGGTCGATGTCACTGAGATCTACGATGCGCCGGCGCAGGTCACCCGCGGGACGTGGCACCTCTCGACTGACGCGGAGCCCGACTTCGTCGTCGCACCGCTCGAAATCAGGAGCATCTTCCCGCAGGAGCTGCCGCTGCTCCTCTCGCTCGGCGGCCTCCGGCTCGTCGAGCGCCTCGGCGACTGGTCCGGTCGGCCCTTCGCCGCGGATACGCCACTGCAACTCTGTATCTGCGAGTCCGCGTGATCAGGCATCCCATCAGCGGGCAATCCTCTGTTCTCAGGACAAAAAACCCATGCAGCGCGAGCCTGAAGCTATGTGGAAATGCCCGTCGCTGCTGCTCGCCGCCTTGCTCATGACGACGCCGACCGTGCCCGCGCAGGCGGTGGACCCTGCCGAGAAGCCGATCGAGGTCCGGCTGGAACAGGCGCCGCCGGCGCGAGGCGCGCTGCTACCGGCTCAGTCGGAGCAGGCCGAGAGGTCTCGCAAGGCGGCGGCGAAAGCCGGACCGGCCACACCGCGGCAGAGTGCGCACATCGTGCGGACCGGCGACACTCTCCGCCGGATCGCGGCCCGGCACGGAGTGCGCGTGGCTGACCTGCGCAAATGGAATCGGTTGGGCAGGAACTACCGGCCGCAGGTCGACGGGCTGCTGCGGTTGACCGCCCCGGCCACCCCGCTGCCCGCCTGGCGCACCCGGACGGAGACGGTGACGGCGACCGAGGCCAACGGCGACCCCGCGAAGCAGTGCCCGGTTCCGACCGCCGACCTGCGCCGCATCTGGGTGCGTTACCTCGACTATCAGGGTGTCGCCCGCAACGGCAGCCTGATCATGCACCGGAGCCTGGTGGCGCCGACACAGCGGGCGTTCGCCGCCCTCTACCACTGGCGGTTCCCGATCATGGTGATGCAGCCGGCCGCGGTGAACATGCCCGGCCTCACCGACAAGAGCGTGCTGACCAGCGGTTACGAGTGCCGCTACGTGGCCGGCACGACCACCTGGTCACAGCACTCCTACGGCCGGGCGATCGACGTGAACCCCCGGCAGAACCCGATGATCCGCGGCACCTACCCGAACCACACCTACCTGGACCCGCCGAACAGCGCCACCTGGCTGGCCCGCGACCGTTTCTGGCCCGGCATGGTCCACGCCGACGGCGCGGTCCGCGCCTTCACCACCAACGGCTTCGCCTGGGGCGGCCGCTGGACCACTCTCAAGGACTACATGCACTTCAGCACCACCGACCGCTGACCAGCTCAAATGGAGATCAGCCCGTCGTCTGGGCCGTGGAAGCCACTCGGACCGTCGAACGCCATAAGCCGGCCACCTACACTGCGCGCCATGGATCTCAGTGCTCGGCATGTGCGCAACGTTGGCACCTTCGCGTCGGTGGCGGGTTTCTGCTGGTTGGTGCTGCTCGGCGACAGCAGCTACGACAGGTGGCGGATGCTGGCCGCGGTGACCCTGATCGGTGGCCTGCTGCTGCGGATCGAGGCGGCGGTGCTCGACGGCCGGGCGGCGAACACCGAGGTCAGCCGGTGACGACGCGGTTGCGGCCGGACTCCTTGGCTCGGTAGAGGGCGTGGTCGGCCCGGGCCAGCAGGTCGTCGAGGGAGCCGTCGCCCGACTCCAGGCGGGTCAGGCCGACGCTGATGGTCACCGGGACGGGACCGGCCTGGGTTTGGACCGGCTCGGCGGAGACGGCCTGGCGCATGCGTTCGGCCAGTTCGGTGGCGTGGCCCTCGTGGTCGGGCAGGACCACGGCGAACTCCTCGCCGCCGTAACGGCCCAGGACGTCCGAGTGGCGCAGGCGGGCGCGGACCCGCGCGGCGACGGTACGGATGACCTCGTCGCCCACCCCGTGACCGTACGTGTCGTTGATGGCCTTGAACTTGTCGATGTCGAGCATGGCCGCGGCGAGCTGGCGGCCGTTGCGTGACGCCGCCTGGACCAGGGCGCCGGCGATGGCGTAGAAGTGCCGGCGGTTGTGCTGGCCGGTCAGCTCATCAGTGGTGGCCAGCTCGCGGACCCGGCTGAACAGGCGCGCGTTCTCGTACGCTGCCATGCCCTGCGTGGCGAGAGCCGCCGCGACCTGGCGGCTGGTGTCGTCGAGGCCGGTGCCGCCCAGCAGAACCAGCCCGGCGCATTCGTCGCGGGCCCGCAGCGGCACGGCCAGGGTGACCGGCGCGCCGCCGAACAGGCGATCCCGCAGGCCGGCGGTCTCGGCCGGGTCGAGCAGCACCGGGGAGCCCTCCGGGCGCTCGGCCAGGTCGACGACGCTGCCGAGCAGTTCGGCGGGCGCCTGGCCGACCACCTCGACGACCTCGCCGCCGGCGCCGAGCAGGCAGCCGGCGGAGGCGCCGAGCTGGGTCTGCAGGGTGACGCAGAGCTGCCGCAGCAGCTGGTCCGGTTCCAGGATGGTGCTGAGTTCGGCGAGGCTGGCGCGCAGCATCTCGGCGAGGGCCTGCTGCTGCCGGGCGGCCTGGACGGCGGAGTGCAGCTGCGCGGCCCGGGCGGTCTCCAGCGACACCGCGACGTGGCTGGTCACGGCGGTCAGCACGGCGACGTCGTCGTCGGTGAAGATGCCCCGGGCCAGGCGGCTGTCCAGGTAGACGACGGCCACCAGGCGGCCCTTGAACTGCACCGGCGCGACCAGGATGCTGCGCAGGCCGTGCACGACGGCGCTGCGGGAGCCGAGCGCGGCGCCCTGCTCGGTGCCGGTGACCACCAGCGGCTCGCCGGTCTCGGCGACCCGGCGGACCAGGGTGGCGCCGTACTCGGTGGTGTCGGCCAGGTCGCCGGAAGCGTCCCGGCCGGCGAAACGGACCGGCTCGCCGGACTCGTCGAGCAGGAAGAACAGGGCCCGCTCGGCGCCGAGGATGCGCAGCATCTCGTCGAGCGCGACCTGGGCGAGCTGCCGCGGGTCGAGGATGGTGGCGGCCGCGGTGCCGATCTGCTGGAGCGCGTCCAGGTGCCGGTTGCGGCCGGAGCTGGGCCGACGCTCCGCGACGGTCCGCCGGTGCGTGCCGGCGCCCTCGTCCACGCCGAACTCGGTGCGGGTCTGCCGGCGCCGCTGGTCCCAGCCGTGGAAGACGGCCAGGCCGAGGGCGAACCGGGCCTGCCGGTCGGCCTCGTTCGCCATGCCGAGCGCCCGGAACGCGCGGGCCCGGATGCGGCACACCTCGTACTGGATGAACGGCGCGTCGACCGCGCGCAGCCGGCGCTCGGCCTCGTCGGCGGTACGGATGCAGCGCTGGTGGTCGCCGGCCACGTAGAACAGCGAGGCCTTCGTGGTCTGGTGCACGGCGCGCAGCAGCGGGGTGCCGCCGACCTTGCCCAGCTCGTCGATGGCCTTGCGGGCCACCTCCAGCCGGCGCGGGCGCTCCTCGTCCGGCGCGTACCGCAGCTGGATCAGCCGGGCGTGCGCCTGGTAGACGTAGATCCACTTGTGCTGCGGCATGAGATCGCCCGGGCGCAGCCCGAGGGCGTGGAACTCGGCGAGCACGTCCTCGATCTGCTGGCCGACCTCGCCCTGTTCCAGCAGGAGGCAGGCGGCGGCGGTGAGGATGTTGGCCCGCTGGACCCGGGTGCCGGTGCCCTCCGGGAAGGCGGCGCGCAGCCGCTGCAGTGCCGCGGCGGCCTCGCCGAAGCGGCTCTGACCGGCCGGGATCATCACGCTGAGCATGCCGAGCGAGGTGCCGAGGGCACTCTGCGGGTCGGCCAGGTGGCTCATGCCGCGCTCGAACTCGCGCTCGCTCTCCGCGATGTAGCCGCGCAGCAGGAAGCGCAGGCCGAGGGTGGCGTAGCCGGGGATCAGCTGGGCCGGCACGTACCACCGGATGTTGCGGGTGATCACCTTCTCCCAGGCGGTGCCGTCGTCGTAGCCGCCGAAGAGCAGCGCACAACCGCGCATCCACTCCACGTAGGCGGCCAGCGCCGGGTCTCCGAGGTCGGCGGCGACCCGGGCGGCCCGGCGCAGGCAGCGCTCGGAGGTGCCGCGCAATTTGATCACTGCGGTCACGTAGCCGATCAGCGAGTAGATCCGGGCGTACTCCCGGCAGGGGCCGATCCGGTTGACCGCGTACAGGCCGCGCAGGGCGAGGACAGCGGCCTCACGCAGGCGCAGCCCGATCCCGGCGGCATAGCCACCGGCGTCGAGCACGGCGGTGAGCGCGGCCAGCGTTTCCCGCCGCCGGCCCTGTGCCGTGCCGAAACCGATCCGGGTACGCCGGACGAACCCGCCCGCCATGGCGATGAACAGCGTCGTGATCAGCACCAGCAGGCCGGGCCCGGACAGTGGCCGGCGCAGCTCGCCCAGGGCGGCGCGGGTCGCGACCAGTGCCTTCTCGTCGTCGAAGACCGTATGGTGCAGCTCGATCTTGATGGTGAGCAGCCGCGCCCGGACCAGGCGGTCCGGCTCGCCGGCCAGGGCGCGGTCCAGCACCTCCGCGCACTCGTCGAACCGGCCGGCCCAGAGGTACGCCCGGGCCAGCGGATCCAGCAGGGCGGTGCCGGGCGCCGTCTCGTCCGCGATGGCCTCGGTCAGGTAGTCGATCGCCTCGCCGGGCGCCTGGTCGGCGAGGGCACGCAGGCCGGCCGCCGCGGCGCTGCGCCGCCGGGCCTCGGGCGGGACCAGGTCACCGGCGCGCCGGTGGTGCCGGGCCACCGCGTAGGCGTGGCCCTCGTCGCGCAGGTCCTCCGGCAGCTGTTCCAGCGCGCCGGCCAGCGACGCGTGCATCCGCCGCAGCTCGTCCTCGCCGGTGCGGTCCAGCAGCACGTCACGCAGTTGCGGGTGGACGAACGCGTACCAGCCGCCGGGGCGGGGTTCCAGCACGTGCCGGTCGACGCCGGCGGCGAGGGCGGCCACCACGTGGTCGGGGTCGCCGATGGTGAGCAGCGGCTCGGGACGGAACCGGACGCCGGCCACGGCCGCGACGGTCAGGCAGGCGAGCGCCTGGCCGGGCAGCTGCTCGAGCCGGGTGGCGAACAGGTCGCGGACGTCGGCGGTGGCCGGCAGCGCGTCGGCGCCGGCGGTGTCCAGCCGCCAGGTCCCCCAGAACGGGCTGAGCAGGCCGGCGTCGAGCAGCCGCAGCAGGTGGCTGACCACGGCGAGCGGGGTCCCGTCGGTGCGGGTGGTCACGTAGCGGGCCAGCTCGGCGGGCACCTCGGCGCCGGGCAGCCGTGACGTGATCAGCTCGGCGACCGCCGGCGCGGGCATGGGCGCGCAGGTCACCTCGAGCGCGCCGGCCGCGCCCAGGGCAGTGGCCGGGTCGGCGGCCTCGTCGGGCGCGGTGAGCAGCAGCAGGACCGGCAGGGCGGACAGCTCGGCGACGAGCTTGGTGAGCAGCTGCCGGGTGCCGGAGTCGAGCTGGTGTGCGTCGTCGACGACCAGGAGCAGCCCGCCGGAACGGGTGGCCAGGTCACCGAAGAACGCGACGCCGGCCGCGAGGACGTGCTCCTCGCCGCCGGGCGCCGAGGCGACGGGTTCGGCGGTCGCCGGGCCGAGTTCGCCGAAGAGTTTGCCGATCATGGCCGGTCCAGCCACGGCAGAGGCCTCGGCGATCTGCGCCTCGACGGCCGCACGCCGCTGCTCGGGCAGCCGGCGGACGGTGGCCAGCCAGCTCTCGACCGCCTCGCGGGCGGCGGACAGCGGCGACTCGTCCGGGCGGCCGGTGGCCCACAGCACCGGGACCCCGTCGTCCCCGGCCTGCCGGGCGATCTCCTCGGCGAGCCGGGTCCGGCCGGAGCCGGGCCCGCCGCGAACCACCGCGACACCACCCTGGCCGGCCCGGGCGCGTTCCCAGCGGCGGGTGAGCCGCCCGGCCTCGGCGTCGCGGCCGCACAACGGCCAGCCGGTCACCGCCGGACGTTCGGCGGCCTCGCCGCCGGGGCAGCCGCGCAGGTCGGCGAGGAGCGCGGCGGCGTCGGGGTAGCGGTCGTCCGGGTCCTTGGCGAGCAGCCGGTAGACCACCGACGCGAGCGTGGGATCGACGCCGGGGCGCAGCTCCGCCAGGTCGGGCACCGGGGCGGCCAGGTGCAGGCGCAGCAGCTCACCGACGTCGTCGGCCTCGAACGGCAGCCGGCCGGTCAGGCACTCGAAGAGCACGACGCCGAGCGAGTACAGGTCGGAGCGCCCGTCGACCGGGCGCTTGAGCATGCCGGACTGCTCCGGCGGCGCGTACAGGAAGGTGCCGACCGCCTCGTCGTCGCCGGCGGCCTGGCTGTCCAGCTGGGCCAGGCCGAAGTCGATCAGCTTGGCCGGGCGATCCCCGGACACCATGATGTTGCCGGGCTTGATGTCGCGGTGCACCAGGCCGAGCCGGTGCGCGGCGGCCAGGCCGCGGGCCAGCTGGGCGGCGATCTCGACCACCCGCTCCTGGCTCATCAGGCCGCCGGCGAGCAGGTCGGCGAGCGAGCCGCCGGGCAGGTGCTCCAGGACCAGGGTGGGTGCGCCGTCGAGCTCGCCGGCCGCGTGCACGCCGACCACGCCCGGGTCGGCGATGCAGGCCAGCAGCGCCGCCTCCCGGTGGAAGGCGGCCCGGATCTCCGGGTACGCCTCCGGGTCGGCGAGCGGGCGTTTCACCGCGAACCACCGGTTGCCGTGGCGGGCCCGGTGAACCATCGTGAACGCGCCCCGGCCGAGCTCCTCCCCGACCTCGAGGTCGGTCAGCTCCGCCGGCCGCGCCCGTCCTGAATCCGTCACCTACACACTCACTCCGCATCCGGCGTCGTTCTGCTGATCGGCTGAAAGCGGGCAGAACTGAACACTGTCGGCGAACATCACGGCCAGGTCGGGCGCGGGAATCGGGCGCGCGAAGTGGTAACCCTGGCCGCGGTCGCAGCCCAGAGCCCGCAACAGGTCGGCGTGGTACGCGGTCTCCACCCCCTCGGCAACCGTGGTCAGTCCGAGGCTACGCGCCAGATCGACGATCGTACGCACCAGCGCTGTCTGCTGTGCGTCACCGGCGCCGTGACCGTTCCCGGCAGGCATGAACGAACGGTCGATCTTCAGCACGTCGATCGGCAGGTCCCGCAGGTAGGCCAGCGAGGAGTAGCCGGTGCCGAAGTCGTCGATCGCCACGCGTACGCCCTCGGCCCGCAACGTGCTCAGATGGACCAGCGCCTGCTGGGTGTGCGTGCCGGACCGGACCAGCACGCCCTCGGTGATCTCCAGGGTGAGCGCGGCGGCCGGCAGGCCGCTGTCGCGCAGCGCGGCGACGACCTTGGCGGTGAACCGCGGGTCGATCAGCTGGCGCGGGGAGACGTTGACGGTGAGGGTGGTGCCCCACCGCCGGTACCAGGGCGCGGCGTCCCGGCAGGCGCGGCGCAGCACCCACTCGCCGAGCGCGACGATCAGGCCGCTGTCCTCGGCGGCCGGGATGAACCGGTCCGGGCCGATCGGCGCCTGGCCGGGCGGGATCCACCGGACCAGCGCCTCGGCGGCGGCCGGCGCCCCGGTCTCCAGCGACACGATCGGCTGGTAGTGCACGGCGAACTCGCCGGCGTCGACGGCCGCCCGCAGCCGCTCCAGCAGCCGGATGCGCTCGTGCTGCTCCTCGCGCATCGCCACGTCGAAGTGCACGGCGCAGTCCTTGCCGGCCGCCTTGGCGGCGTAGAGGGCCAGGTCGGCGTCGGCGAGCAACTGGACCGCGTCCGAGCCGGGCTCGATCACGCGGACGCCGGCGCTGGCCGTCACGTGCAGCGTCTGGCCGGCGGCGGGCAGCGGCCGGCGGATCGCCTCGACCAGCGGCAGGCCGTCCCGGCCGGGGTTCAGCAGCAGCGCGAACTCGTCGCCGCCGAGCCGCGCGACGGCCTCGCCGGGGCCGGCCAGCTCCCGCAGCCGCCCGGCGACCGCGATCAGCAGGGCGTCCCCGGTCGGGTGCCCGAGACGCTCGTTGACGTCCTTGAACCCGTCCACGTCCAGCAGGACCAGCACACCGCCGGCGCCGCCGGCGGCGGTGTGCGCGATCAGGCTGGTCATCTCCACCCGGTTGGGCAGGCCGGTCAGCGCGTCGTGGCGGGCCTGGTGGCTCAGCGACCGCTGCAGCCCGGCCTGCTCGCGCAGCGAGTCCTTCAGGCGGGCGGCGCGCCGGTTCGCCGTCCAGCTGGCGTGGCTGGCCCGGATGACCAGCAGCACCGCGGTGAACGCGGTCGCCACCAGCGGCACGACGAGGTCGAACCGGTCCAGATCGCTACCGGATTCCTCGCCGACGACCAGGTACGTCGTGGCGGCCGGCCCGACCAGCACGAGCACCACGTTGAGCGCGATCGTGCGCCATCCGTGTCCGCTGCCGTCACCGTCCTGCTCGCCGGCCCGGACCCGCGCGTCCGGGTGCAGGGCCGCCGCGCCGATCAGCAGGAACGCCAGCACCCAGCCGGCGGCACTCCACGCCGGGCCGGCCCAGGATCCGCCGTTCGCGGTCGCCACGAAGTAGACGACGTCGGCGGCGGTCAGCACGAGCGCGGCCGCGATCAGCATGAGATCGGACCGGGTGAGCCGGCGCAGCACCACCACCAGCCGGGTCACCGCGGCCAGCACCAGCAGGTCCAGCCAGGGGTAGGCGATCACGCCGGGTGAACCCGGCCACGGACCTTGGTCGTGGACGAAGGGGTCGTAGAGCAGCACCCAGACCAGCACCGAGCCGGTGCAGAGCACGATCCCGCCCTCGACGACGCCGGACCAGCGCGACCGCAGCCGCTCGCCGGGCAGACCGAGCAGGCCGATCATGAGAAGCACGTACATGCTCAGGTAGAGAAGATCGACCGCGGAGAACCGCATCGCGATCGGCCGGCCGGCGGCCAGCTCGATCCCCCAGATCGCGTTGGCGGCGGCGCAGCAGACCATCGCGGCCGCTGTCGCCCGCCACGGCCAGCGCCGGGCCGGGCGGTGCCGGCAGGCGCCGGCCACGACCGCGGCGAGCGCCGCGCCGGAGGCGACGACGTACGCCACCTGCCGGGTCACCTCGTCCATCAGCGGGGCGGCGACCGCCACCAGGACACCGACGATCAGGCACCACGACCAGGCGCGATCCCGGGCCGTACGCCACGAGTTCCGGTCCACCGGCACACCCCTCCGTCGTTCTGCCCTGACCCGGCCACGATGACCGGCCCAGGGTGCGGAAGGGTTGCAGGCCGGGCTCCGCGGGGGAGCCGGCCCGGATCAGAGCGAGGCGGCCAGTTGCTTGAGCGCCGCGGCGGCGTTGCTGGTGAGCGGGTCGCCGTGGCCGGGCAGGATGGTCTTCACGTCGAGCGCCGCGAGCTTCTTGACGGAGACGGCGGCTTTGTCCGGATCCTCGGTGTACTGCGGCGCGGCGCCCTCCAGCCCGTTCTCGTTGCGCAGCGCGTCGCCGGCCACCAGGACGCCGGTCGCCGGCTCGAAGACCGACACGTGTCCCGCGGTGTGCCCGGGCGTGCCGATGATCCGCAACCCGAAGACCTCGTCGCCGTCGGCGATCGCGGTCATCGGCTTGTCCGCGTTGATCCCCTGGATGTCGGCCTGCCCCGCATAGAGCTTGGCGGTGACCAGCGGAACCACCCCGGCGAGCCCGCCCGCGTGGTCCTGGTGCTGGTGGGTGAGGATGACGTGTTTCACCGCCGACCAGTCGCAGCCGGCCGCTTTCAGCCCGTCGCCGATGGCGGTCTCGGAGCCGGCGGTGCCGGTGTCCACGACGGCCGCCTCCTTGCCGCGGATCAGCAGGTAGGCCGAGACGAACGAGAGGTTCACCCGGTGCCAGTCGCCGGTCACCGCGGTGCCGCCGGCCGGGCCCGAGGAGCCGCCCGGGGCCGGCGCGGTGGTGGCGGAGGAGGCCGGCTCGCCCGAGTCGGAGCAGCCGGTCAGGGTGTTGAGGACGGTCACGCCGAGCACACCGGAGCCGGCGGTGAAGAGCAGTCTGCGGCTGAGTCTGAGGTCCCTCATTCCCTCATCGTGGTGCGCGACCGGGCCGGCCGGCTGCCCCACACCGACGGATCGTTGCCCTATCGACACTCAGCGCAGCCACGGCCGCAGGCAATAGTCGATCATCCGCAGCTGCCGGGCCGGCTCGGCCAGGTCGGATCCCATGATCGCGTGCACCTGCTGGCCCACCGCGATGGAGAGCAGCACGTCGATCACCTCCTCGACCGGGGTGGCCGGGTCGAGCCGGCCGTCCCGGACCGCCTCGGCGAGGTGGCGGCCGAGCAGGTCGTGCCAGTGATCGTCGACGTCCGCCCGGGTGGCCGCGATCTTGTCGTTGGCGGCCAGCCGGCCCCAGAAGCCGACCACCACGTACGCCTCGTCGACGGTCTCCTTCTCCAGCGGGAGGATCTCGCGCAGCATGGCGCGCACCGCGTCCAGCCCGCGCAGCTCGGCGGTGGCCGCCGCGATCCGCGCGTTGGTCCGGTCGGTGATCCGCTGGTACGCCCCGGCCGCCACCGCGTCGAACCCGTCGAAGTAGTGCCAGAGCGCGCCGGTGCCGACCCCGAGCTCGGCGGCGATCGCGCGGGTGGTCGCGGCGGGCAGCCCGTCCCGGGCGACGACCGTCAGGTACGCCTCGATGATCTCGTCGCGCCGCTGGTCGTGATCGACGATCTTGGGCACTCTTCTCCTCCCGAAGCCGTTGGTGAGGCTAAGTGTTGTGCACCTGACAGTCCACTTCGGGGCTGCGGGACACACGCCGGACCCGGCGCCCGGCATGCTGAGAAGCCGGTACTGGTCGAGCGTGGCGAGGTGAGTGATGACGATGGCGGCCCCGCTGGACCCGGTGGCCGGCGCCGACGAGGAGCGGGTGATCGCCCTGATCACCGAGCTGACCACGGCCGTGCTCCGGGAGGCGCCGGCACCGGTGGTGGTCTGGGGCACGCACGGGCGTGATCCGGTGCCCGCGCTCGACGACGTGCTCTCTCGCGTGCAGGATCGGTGGCTGCGACGGCTGAGCGCGGCTGACCGGCTGGCCGTGCGGGTGGCCGCGCTGCTGCGCTCGCCGCGGCCGACGCCGGTGTCCGACGCGGTGATCGCGTGCCGTCTCGCCGCCGACTGCGGGCATCCCGTGGAGCTGCCCGAGTTCACCTCGCTGACCTGCGGCTCGGTGAAGCCGGGCCGGCGCGGGGTGTGGTCCGCCGAGGTCGGCACCCGGCCCTACGGGGTCGGGCACATCGGCGACTACGGCAGCATCCGGGCGGCGAACGCGGCGGTCTGGGACACCGTGGAGAGCAACCGGGAGACGCTGCGCGCCCGGATGCGCGCGGCCTCGCCGCTGCTCGCCGAGGTCGCCGGCCGCGCCTGGGAGGAGCCGCAGGTCGCCGTCTGGGCCACCCCCGCACAGCGCGACGAGGACGACCCCGAGCTGGTGACGATGCACCAGATCGCGCACCGGGCCCGGGTCCGGGTCAGCCGGGTCGAGGAGTGGCGGGCCCAGCACGCGGCCTTCCCGCCGCCGGAGCAGGGCACCTCGGTGTGGTTCTGGCCGCTGGTGCGGCGCTGGCTCACCGACACCGGGCGGGTGCCCGCCCTCGGCTTCGCCGCCGACCGGCCGGTCCTGCCCCGCGAGCTGGGTTACTGATCGGGGCTGATCGCCCAGTCGTGGGCCGGCACCTCGGCCGTCCCGCTCGGGAAGCGGTAGGGCTCGTCGCCGACGTTGAGCATCAGGACCAGCCGGTTCGCCGCGTCGTCCGGGTCGGTGCAGGCGAACGCGGCCGCCTCGTTGGTCAGGTGCAGGGTCTCGGTGCGGGCCCGCGCCAGCCACGGGTGCCGGCGCCGCACGCTGATGAGGCGCTGGTGCAGGTGATAGGTGGCCCAGCCGTACGGGGCGAGCCCGGCCGGCGACGCCGGATATTCCGGGCGGACCGCGTCGTCCCCGCCGGCCCGGTCCTCCTTGACGCCGCGGAAGGCCTGCTCGTCGCCGTAATAGATGCTCGGCACCCCGCCGACGGTCAGCAGCACGGCCAGCGCGTGGCCGAGGTGGCGTTCGTCGTCCAGGCGGCTCGCCAGCCGGGTGACGTCGTGGTTGCCGACGAAGGTGAG
The DNA here is from genome assembly GCF_040638955.1 of Actinoplanes sp. NPDC024001. Lineage (NCBI taxonomy): Bacteria > Bacillati > Actinomycetota > Actinomycetes > Micromonosporales > Micromonosporaceae > Actinoplanes > Actinoplanes sp. NPDC024001. The sequence goes on along the minus strand of NZ_JBEZZB010000006.1, from coordinate 2,280 downwards.
CGGCCTGCCCGCGGCGAGCACGTCGCGGTGCCGGTCCAGGGCCCAGGCCAGCTCGAACAGGTTGCCGTCGTTGAGGCTGCTCCAGATCGCCTTCCACAGCTCGTACTGGGTGATCCCGTCGAGGGTGCTCTCCCGCAGGTAGCCGGTGTAGTCGCCGTGGATCACCTCGCCGCCGAACCAGGCGTCCGGGAACCGCGGCCGGACCCGCTCCAGCGCGGCCCGCCAGAACGCCGGCGGCACCGCGTAGGCCGCGTCCAGCCGCCACCCGGAGGCGCCCCGGTCCAGCCAGTGGCTCAGCACCCGGACCACGTGGTCGAGGACCTCCGGCTCGTCGTGGTCCAGCTCGATCAGGCCGGAGTGGCCCTCGAAGACCGCGAAGTCGTCCGGGCCGGGACCGGTACGCCGGAACCAGCGCTCCCGGTCGGGCACCGGGAAACCCCGCCCCACGTGGTTGAAGACGCCGTCCAGGATCACCCGCAGGCCCCGCTCGCGGGCGGCCGCGATCAGCTTGTCGAAGTCCGCGTCGTCACCGAGCCGCGGGTCGACGCGGAAGTGGTCGACCGTGTCGTACCCGTGCGACTCGGACGCGAAGATCGGCCCGAGCTGCAACCCGGAGACGCCCAGCTCGATCGCGTAGTCCAGCCAGTCGACGATCCGGGTGAGCCGGTGCGAGCCGGGCTCGGCGTGCAGCGCGCCGGTGAAGCCGAGCGGGTAGACGTGCCACCAGATCGCATGGTCGATCCACGAACCCACCAGGGGCCTCCACTCGGTGTCTCAGTCGCGCGGCGCCGGCGGGAGCTGACGGCGCGACGTCACGTCCAGCTTGCGGAACACCTTACGCAGGTGGTGATCGACCGTGTTGGCGCTGAGGAAGAGCTGGGCGGCGATCTCGCCGTTGGTGGCGCCCGAGGCAGCGAGCCGGGCGATCGCCGCCTCCTGCGGCGTGAGCACCCCGGCCGGGTGCCGGCGCCCGGATCCTCCGGTGGCGTCGAGTTCCTGCTCGGCGCGGGCGGCGAACCCGTCGGCCCCGATCCGCTCGAACATCTCCAGGGCGGTGCGCAGTTCGGCGCGAGCGTCCCGGCGGCGCCGCTGCCGGCGCAGCCACTCCCCGTGCAGCAGGTGCGCGCGGGCCAGATCGAGGCGGGCCGCAGTGCCGGTGAGCCGGGTGATCGCGAGCCGGTACGGCTCCTCCGCGGCGGACGCCGGTGCGAGCAGCGCCTCGGCGCGGGCGAGCACTCCGAGCGCCCAGTCGGTGCCGGCGGCCGTGGCGCGCACGCGCAGCACCTCCAGCGCCCGGCCGGCGAGGACCCGGTCGCCGCTGCGCATCGCCGCCTCGACCAGGTCGGGCAGCACCCGCGGGTGCAGGCCCAGGGTGTCGGTCTCGAACACCTCGCGCGCCGCCACCCGGGCCCGGGTGTAGTCCCCGCACCCCAGGTGCAGCAGGACCAGGCCCATCCGGATCAGCGACTGGATCGACCCGGCGCCGAGCCACCCGGCGGTGTCCAGCGCGGACTCCAGGACGCCCGCGGGTTCGGTGGTCCGGCTGCGCAGGGCGAGCAGCTCGGGATGCCGGTGGACGGTCCACAGCTCGTCGGTGGCGCCGATCGCCGCCCGTGCCTGATCGCTCTCCTCCAGCAGGGCGACGGCGGCCGCGGTCTCCCCCAGCTGCAACTCCACGGACGCCGCGCAGTAGAGGGCGACGACCAGCCGCCACAGCGCGCCGGACGCCCGCGCGGTGTCGATCGCCCGCCGCCACACCGCGCGGAGCAGGCCGGCGTCCCAGAGCGGGGTGGCCAGCACCGCCCCGGTCAGGTGCCGGCGCAGCACCTGCTCGCCGGGCAGGGCCGGATCCAGCAGCGCCTCGGCGGCGCGCCGGATTCGCGGCAGCGCGTCCTCGGTGGACCCGGCCAGGCCCAGGAAGGCGTCCAGCGACAGGTCGGCGAGCGTCGGGCGCCCGGCAGCCGCGGACAGCCGCGCCGCCAGGCCGGCGATCTCCGCCGGGCCGGTGTCGTCCAGGTGCCCGGCGCGGATCGTGTGCTCGACGGCTTCCACCAGGGCCACGCGAGCCAGGCGTGGCTCAGCGCCGGCCAGCGCGCGAGCGGCCTCGACGCAGAGACCGGAGGCTTTCCCGTACGACCCGGCGCCGCCCAGCATGACCAGGGCGCCCGCCCGCACGATCAGGGCCCGGCCGCGGGCCGTCCCGGTGGCCGGCGCCTCCTGCGGCAGGCCCGCCTCGGCCAGCCGCAGGGCCTGCAGCGGCGCGCCCGCGGTGAGGGCGCC